>JBBKWP010000227.1:0-12834 GCA_037968995.1 Candidatus Xenobia bacterium | reverse complement strand
GGGCAAGTTCGTGCTGCACCGTGACCCTTATCGTGTCGACATGAATATCGGAGAGTCCGTGTTGCCCTCCGCGATCATTGGACGTATCGTGGACGGTTCCATTCGAAGAATCCTTTTTATCGGACAGGGTACAGCCGCCGTCGCCGGCCAGGCCGTCTCCATCTTTATGGAGGGCCTGTTCGGCAATCGCTTAGTGATCGGAGCGATGAAGGCTACGGAGCTCTCAGGCTACCGAATGACCGACCGCATGGATGACTGTTTGATCATCGCCATCTCCCAATCGGGGACGACCACCGACACCAATCGAACCATCGATATGGCTCGTGAACGCGGGGCCGCTGTGGTGGGGATCGTCAATCGGCGCAATAGCGACCTCACCTTCCGAGTGGACGGAGTCTTGTACACCAGTGACGGCCGTGACATCGAAATGTCGGTTGCTTCCACGAAGGCCTTTTACTCTCAAGTGGTCGCGGGCTACCTTTTGGTCTTTCGACTGGCTCAGATTTTAGAAGTTCTCTCGGAAGAAGATCTCTACCGCGAATTGGAAGAACTGAGTCGTCTGCCCGCTCTCATGGAGTCCGTACTCGGTGAAGAAACTCAAGAGAAAGTTCGAAACTTAGCCCGGACCTATGCTCCTTCGCAGAGAGACTGGGCCGTGGTCGGCAGTGGAGTGACCCGGGCCGCCGCTGATGAAATTCGAATCAAGTTGGCGGAACTTTGCTATAAGTCTATCGCCACTGATCAGATTGAGGATAAGAAGCACATCGACCTATCCTCTGAGCCTCTCACCTTAATCCTTACGGCCGGCCTGTCCCAGATGTCTCTGCGGGACGCCGTCAAAGAGGTCGCCATCTTTCGGTCCCACAAATCCGTCCCGATCGTGGTCTGCTCTGAAGACTTTGAAGAGTTTGAGCCTTACGCCGCTGGAATCGTGTACGTTCCTAAGGCGTCGAAGTGCGCCTCCGTGCTACTCAATGTGGTGGTCGGGCACCTTTGGGGATACTTTTGTGCCATGGCTATCGACGAGGGAGCCGAGCGTCTGCGCGAAGCGCGCGCGACCGCTGTCTCGTTCTACACCAGCGAAGATGGCATCCCGCGAGGCCGCGCGCTGGCGACGGTCATCGGACTGGCTCGACAGTTCCAGGAAGACCTGGTCAAGGGACGTTTCAACTCGAGCCTCTCGGTTCAAGTGGCCACCGAACTGACCTCACTGCTAGGGTACCTGGTGGGAACCCGTTCTTTAAGTCAGTTCGCAGCCGAATTCCAGGCGAAAGGCAATCCTAAAGAATTGGCCGGGACTTTGATCACGGTCGCCTCTAAGGCCATTCACGAACTCAGTCGACCCATCGACGCTATCAAACACCAAGCCAAAACCATCACTGTAGGAATCTCGCGCTTAGAAGAAGTGTTCGAAGGACCGCTCTTCGAGGCATTCAAGGAACTCGGACTCTGCGCTGACGATATTCCATATCGCGACGCCGTAGCTCTGCGGTCGCTCAACGGCGTGATGACTCAAGTCGCCGGTGCCACCTCGTATCAGATCGAAAACCTAGGGGCGCTCGGTGAACCCAAAGAAGATTCCACCGTGAGAACCCTCAAGAAGGTGGGCATCGCCAAAAAAATGTCCTCACGCGCTGACAATGAGACTAGACTCGTAGGGACCAAGGAATGGTCTGTGCGCAACAGTTCTCTTTATCTGGGTCGCGGTAGTCAGGACCGTCGGCCCATCGCTATCGTCCCCATGATTCCCAGGGGCCGCGTCGAAAAGCTGGTCCTGCTCCACCTAGAATTTCAGCAGGACGTGAGTCGAGCCAAAAAAGTGGGGATTCTTCAAGACCTGCGCCAACGTTACGAAAATCTCAAAAGTATGGTCACCGAACGTGATGTCATCTGGAGAGATGACTTCCTGGACCCAATCTCGGTAGAGTCTCTCATCTTGGTTCCGACGAAAGACCTCGCCTCGAAAATCGTGGAGAGCCAAAAAGCCCAAGTTTAGAGAGCTCCCCAAATTGTGGTGAAGATCACAGACGGGCCCGGCTCGTATGACATATGCTTTACCTGTGAAAGATATGCCCAACATTCCACAGGTAGTACTCAACGGCTCCACGCCCCAGGAAGCCAAGTCACTTCCGCGAGAGCTTCAGGCTTTTACCAAATTGCTTCAAGAGCCGATGGTCACAGTCAGTTCTGCCTGCCGGTCTGGGTCCCACCCAGTCCTCCAAGTCATGATTGCCGCTGAGGTGTCGCGGAGTCCAAAAATGGGACTCCTGGGTACATTGATGAAGGAAGGACGGGAAGCCTTTGTCAAGAAAAAGTATAAAGCCTCGCTTGTTAAGTTTCTGGCGGTGGAAGAACTGCTTCGCAAATATGGTGACATCCTCGTCAGTCCATCAAATGGCGACGTTGCCGAAGAGTTGGACTTTTTGAAGATTCAGTTCTATCTCATCTCCGGCCAAGCCGGTGAAGCGTGTAGGGTCCTCAAAAATCTCAACTATAAAGGCTCGTCCTATCTGGCCCACCGCCGTTTTGCTTCTCTATACCAGCTTGATTCTGTTCACTGGAACAATCTCGGCAAGGCCCTTCGCCAGATTTTCTCAACCAACGGCTGCGGGCGAATCTTCGCCCTCCTGGGATACGTGACGGTTATGAGTCAACAACCCTATGTCGCCAAAAGTCTGTCTTTGGAACTGGGATTTACGCCGCATGCGGGAGATGACGTCTTTCAGCCTTTTCTACTGAAGCATCATAGTCTGGTCAGTGATAGCTCACCAGAAAACGGGCGCTGGCTCCCCGGATACTTTGCGGTTCAATACAAAATAACGCCTCTGGCCTGCAATCAGGGAGTTCTGTATGTTGGCGCAGCGGCTCCTCTCGACGAAGCGTCCAAGGCGGAACTGCAGGTCCGTACAGGATTTGAGATTGTCGAAGTGCCTGTTTTACCTGAACGAATCCAATCGCGGAATCGAGAGATCTACGAGATTAAAAAAACCGCCTGAAAAGTGTTGACCCGTGAGGATCAACTGCCTATAATAGCCGCACGTGGGCCCATAGCTCAGTGGTTAGAGCAGCTGGCTCATAACCAGTTGGTCCCTGGTTCAAATCCAGGTGGGCCCACTACTAAAATAAAATAATGGCCCGGTGGTCTAGCGGTTAGGACGTCGCCCTTTCAAGGCGAAGATCGCGAGTTCAATTCTCGTCCGGGTCACCACACCGGGCTTACTAGAAAGTATTTTTACGATTTAGTAAGCCCCAGGGCGTGCTTTCAAACAACTTTCGAGTTGATTGATGACACGCCCTAGTCGTGGGCGAATAGCTCAGTTGGCTAGAGCATCTCGTTTACACCGAGGGGGTCGGGGGTTCGAGTCCCTCTTCGCCCACCACGCAAGGTCTTCAGGAAACTGAAGACCTTTTTTAATGTCAAGAGACCAATGCAGAACCCCCTCGGGGGTGAACCCGGGGCTTCGCCCCATCGTAACGGCGGGGACGCCTTGGCCTCCGCCTTCGGCTCCGGAACGGCGCGGACGCCTTGCGAGTCCAGTCTCAAGCACCACGCAAGGTCTTCAGGAAACTGAAGACCTTTTTTAATGTCAAGAGACCAATGCAGAACCCCCTTCCGGGGGTGAACCCGGGGCTGCGCCCCATCGTAACGGCGTTTCGGGGAGGGGCGGAGAGTCTTGGGCGAAACCCGCTGCCGGGGCGCGGGTCGACCCACGGTCAGAGTGCGGGTTTCCGGGGACGGAGCGAGTGTGGCTGATATGCTGAGCAAGGACTTGACCGTCGGGTACGAGGACTGACACAAAACGTTGTTGTCGTGCAATGGGATACCCCAGCCTGAGTCGGCGTAAAGATCCACTCTGACTTGGGCGCGACTTGAGGGTCGGGGTAGTCGTGCGGTCGGTCCAGGATCATTGTGCCCCCCTCGCCTTGGCCTCCGCCTTCGGCTCCGGAACGGCGCGGACGCTTTGCGAGTCCAGTCTCAAGCACCAAGCGAAGCGCTGTAGAAGACATTCAGCAACTGTGGAAGAAACCTGTCCTATGGACCCCAAGACTTACCAACGCGATCAAAAGTATATCGATGTCAAAAACCCCCAGGTACGTCGCATCTTGGTCGGCGCATTGATAGGAGTCTTGGTCCTCATTGCCGGTATGACAGGAGTGCTAAACAGCCTCTGGACGCAATCGGGGATGCAATGGGACCAGGAAATGACTGGCAGTTGGGTGCGACAGTCCCAACCCAATACCGTAGGAATCGAAATCTATCGGGTCCATATCGTCGACAGCGACGCTCGCGAGTTGACAGAAGACATGACCTCGTTTCCTCCTTCGAGCAAACTCTCCGTCGCTTTTCATTTCCGTACGGTCAAGAGCCGCAACTATGACGCACGGGTTAAGATTCTCGATCGGGAAGAAAACGTTGTCGCGTCGGGAGAAAAATTGGGCATACCCAACGAGGTCGAGCACTTCAGCGGGATCGTCGTCCCTTTAAAACTCCCAAAATCCCCAGGTGATTTCAGAATCAGATTGGAAGTCTGCGCCACTGACTCGACGCGAATAGCCTTTTGGGAGACGGACATCCAACTCGCAAATCCCTAGTTGATTGCTTCGACTCCCTAAGAAGCTACCAGCTACACAGGATCAACCTCAGTTGCCCGCCAACCCCGGTCGATGGAATTTGGCGAGCAACTCGCACTAGCGGCCGCGTTTATTTGGTCGGTGGCCGTCATCCTTATTAGGATTTCCGGGCTCATCATCGCGCCACTGCCACTCACTCTGTTCAAGAGTGCCGTCGCCGTCGTCTGTTTCGCCCTGACCCTCCCTTTCGTGAACGCTCCTCTGCTTCCCAACCTCAGCTCTGACCAATGGTGGCGCTTGGTCATCAGCGCCATCATCGGTATCTCGGTCGCCGACACGATGGTGGTGACCGCTCTCAAGAAACTCGGTGCCAGCTTGCATGCTATCGCCGATTGCGTGTACGCCCCATGCATGGCTTTCGTTGGATTTATGATGTTCAAAGAATCCCTTAACCATTGGGAAATCTTGGGCGGCCTGCTCGTCTTGGCGGGCGTCGCTGTGGGGATGCGGCTGACTGACGAAGTCACCGACATCCGAACCCTCTTGCTCGGTGTCGCTCTCGCCGGGGGCGCCCACCTCATCATGGCGGTGGGGATTTTGATGGTCAGAGACATTTACACTGTTCATTCAGTCGTCTGGGTGTCAGGGTTTCGATTCCTCATTGCGACTCTGATCCTTGTAGCCTATGGGCTCGCTCAACGTAATCGCAGCGAGCTTTGGGAGGGATTCCGTCGCCGCGACATCTGGAAATGGAGTATCCCGATGAGTATCCTAGGACCCTACCTCGCTACCATGTTTTGGGCCAGCGGTTTCGTCTACACCAAGGCGGGCAGGGCCGCCATCTTCAATCAGTTGTCTACCGTCTTCGTGATGCTTCTTGCCTGGTTGGTGCTCAAGGAAAAAATCACACCTCGAAAGCTGGTGGGTATCGTCTTAGCGATCGCAGGCTCGGTGCTGGTGGGAACTCATCAGTGACTTCTGATGCTCTCTCTAGAAATTCAGGACAACGGGAGCGCTGGTGTAGGTGAGCATAGCCGAACCACGAGAGAATCTACTAGAGTTCGGATCGGAGGTCATAAAAACCGCGGTAAACTCTACGGGACCGGCTTCAAAATCCGGAATCCCCCGGACATCCATATTGGCGCGCATTTCGGAACCCACGACGCTCCATTCCGCTTGATAACCCGCTGGAAGCGGAGGCGTATAGCGCCTCGAAGCTGATTGTCCTGTTGGATCGCCGACCGCTCGGGACAAGTTCCACTCCCGATCTCCTTGGCGGGCAATGAGAATCATAGTACTCGGAAGACCACCGTCAACGGGAAATTGCAAATCAGTAGGAACCGCTGCTCGCACTTTGACCCGAAACTCGGTGTCGGCGAAGCTCTCTCCTTGCCGAGCCGATAACTCCATGGCCACGTAGGGCGCCTCTTGAGAGTCTTCGACGAAATACTGACGATTCTCAACTTCGGTGTGAGTCAGCGGATTTGGATCCTTCGAAAAAGACGACGGAAGCGCTTCCTCCTGTGACGTCCTAGGTTCGTCCTGAAAATAATTTGTGGGTGTTGGCGGCGTCGGGGACACCTGTCCCCCGTAGGTAGGCTTCGTGCCAAACCAGGCGACGAAGGCGACAACAGACATGACTATAAGGAGTTCTTTCCAACGCATGCCTTGTGAGTCGCGAAAGACGGAACCCTATTTCAATCTACCCGAGTTTGGTATCCAGAATTCGGCGATAATCATGACCGGCACCCAACAGACCCAGACGGCGCTCGGATAGATGTCGTAAAAACTCCAGCCCCAATCCTGCATCAGATGAAGGTAACCTCTCAAAGCCACCGCCCCAAAGGCCAGGGCGAAATTTCGAATCACCCAAACGCGATGCTCTGAAATTCTCCTCAGCCGGATGGTCCGATAGGCCTGAAACCCAGTGAATCCCCAGAGCAAACTCATCACCATGAAGCCAGCCCTGGAACTGAACCCTCCTTCGGCCATCAGGGACATCGGAATCCCAGTGGCCGTCCCCAGCAAAACCCCTAGAAGATACAGTTGGCCTCGTTGACGATGGAAGCCCAGCCTTGGAAGAAACTGGAGCGGCCCCAGAAGGAGAGTCAGGGCGGCGGCTACGCCGTGTGTTCTTACCAAGACGAGATGTCGCTGGTACTTCGGGAGAAACGGCCAAGAGAAGTGATTGGGATCACCCAAGACGTAGTGAATTGACCCCAAAGCGGTGATCATCCCTACCAAAAAAACCAGACAGAGAAACCCTCTCTTCATTACCCCTCCCGCACTCGCGCCTCTTCGACCGACCCTTCAATTTGTCGCCGAAGCCTGGAACCTTATTTCAGACCAGAATCGACGCTGGTGCCGATGGCGCTCCACTCGCCTCCTCGCCAGAAATTGTTGGAGGATTCCAGCCACGTCCCCGAAGGTATGCGGAAAACATCTCGCGTTCTCTTGCTCACCACAGGGCAAGCTCGAAAGGAAAAGTACGTCTTTATGGCCGTCGAAACATTGAAAAGCGAACAGGGTCCTTACCATATCACGATGTCGGGGAAAGTTGACAAAGACCAACTCGAACAGGTCACATCCTTTCTCGAGCAGGCTCTAAAGACCGACGAGCATCTCTCGTTACTTATGGAAATCAAGGATTTTCAGGGCATGACCGTTCAGGCAATGATCGGCGACCTTCTCTACGGCCTGCGCCATTTTGGCGACCTGTACCGCTTCGACAAGATCGCCGTGGTCGTCGAGCAAAATTGGCTCAAGAACGTAGTGAAATGGGAAGCCATGGTCCTGCGCAAGAAAGACATGAGAGTCTTCGACACGAGCGAACGCGTGGAAGCTCTCACTTGGGTCCGCGACGCGAAAGAAGCGGTGGTCGGTGGCCTCACCTACTCCGACAGTCCCGCCCCCGATCTCTTGGTGGTCGGGATGTCCGGCAAAGTCACTGGCTTTGACATGCGGGAACTCAAGAGTCGCATCAACGCGATTTGCGACGAGCACGGTAAGGCTAACCTGCTTGTGAAATGGACGAAGTTTCCTAAACTGGGTGAGGGACTCATCGTGGAGGAATTTCGCATGTTCGATCTGCTCGGAAAGATCGAACGTTACGCGGTGGTGGGCGAGCAGAAATGGCTGAAAGCCTATGCTGCTATGGCGAATCCACTCCTTCGGTTGGAACTCCGTCATTTCGAAGACGAAGCGGAAGCCTTCCAGTGGGTGCAGGGCGGCGACGCTTCAGAGACGCCCGCTGGCGGGGACACCTAGCGAGACGTCTCGGCCTTTCAGAAAGGCTGATATCCTAGTAGCCGGATTGCTCGACCATTGGGAAGCCCATCGTCAGTTTCCGAACCTTGGGGTTGGCACGACGCATAGCCGGAAGGTCGCTTGCCACCGTGCGATCTCCAACAATGGCATCGATGTCTTCTTGGGAAAGGTTGTCATCCTCGGAACTACCGAGCTGCAAAGTCAGTCCGTCGAGTTTGCCCCCACCCCAGTCGGTCACCATTCCCCCGAAGTCCCAGTCTAAGCCCGTCAACTCGAACGGAGCGCCGTTGAGCTTTTCTAGCTCGACGAGGCTCGTTCCCAAAGTCACTCCTTCGGCAGTTTTCCATTTGGAACTGTCGCCTTGGACTTGCAAATACTCGAGGCGCTTCGGACCCTCTTGCGTCCAAAAGACTTCCAGGCGTTGATCCGGAATATCGGGATAGACCGCGTAGCCGTCCCACTCCATCCCGTCTCCGACGTACATCTTCTCGGCTCTGACGTTCGCCTCCCCAAAAGCCTTCTTAAGGTCGGACTCCGTGAATTCCGCGGTGATGGGCCCAAAACTTTTGTTGGGAACGACAAGGAAGGACGGCTCGACCTTCTCAGGCATCTTCGCGATGGGCGACTCCGTGGACGACACAACGAACGGCGACGATGACGCTGCAGGCGTCTGTGACACGCTGGCTTCTTTTGGTCCGGCGAGGCATCCAGTGACGGTGGAGGCGTAGATAAGCAATCCTAAAGTGGTACGATTTAACATCGCCGTCGTTTCGGGAAACCAGCGACGGCCCCTGCGAATGATGAATGCCTGACGGAGGACCGGGATTCTCTCTAAACTCAGAAGGAAATTGAAGGATTTTCCATGAGGCTCTGAGAAAACGCCTACTCTTAAGGAAAAGGGTTAGGGTTTAGTGCATCTTAAGCGTCTCGAGCTATTCGGCTTCAAGACTTTCTCCAGAAAGACGGTCATCGAGTTTCCCCACGGCTTTATGGCTGTGGTAGGCCCCAACGGCAGCGGAAAGAGCAATCTCACCGACGCCATCCGATTCTGCCTGGGAGAATCCCAGGTCAAGGCGCTGCGGGCCACCAAGCTCGACGAACTGATCTTCGCCGGAACCCCAGATAAACAGCCTGCTCCTTTCGCGGAAGTCACCGCGGTGTTCGACAACACGGACGCCAAGCTGCCCGTGGACCTCAGCGAGGTGGCCATCACTCGACGCCTAACCCGAGATGGAGGCTCCCGCTTTGCCATCAATGGAGCCACCTGCCGCCTTAAAGACATTCACGAACTCTTGATGGGCAGCGGCATCGGTCCCGGAAGCTTCTCGGTGCTGGGCGGCAAAGAGGTCGACCGCGTCCTCTCCAGCGACCCCAAAGATCGCCGAATGATGCTAGAAGAGACCGCTTCGGTCAATCGGTATCGCTATCGAAAAAAGGAAGCTCAACGAAAGCTCGACCAGACCGACGACAATCTTGTGCGTCTCCGAGACATCCTCAAAGAAGTGGGCGAACAGCTCGGGGAAAGCAAAAAGCAGCTCCACCGCTATGAGCGCTATCAGGCCAGCAAGGACGAGTTGGGACATCTCGAACGCCGAGTCGCGCTCCACGACGTCACCACCTTGCGCGCCAAGGCTCAGGAACTCGACGCTGAGGTCCACACATTGCAGCAGTTGATGGTGGCGGCCACCGTTCGCGAAGAAGAAGCCCGCCGAGCTATGGACGGCATCGCCCAGGAGAAAGAGATCTCCGACCGCGAGCGCGAAAAGATCTCCGCCGAACTGTCCGCTTTGCGGGAGAGAACCGGCGCCTCGGGCGCGGCCAAAGATTCCCTAGTGGCCCGTCGACGCCAGTTAGAAGACAGCTTAAAGAACGCCGATCAGATCCTGCACACCGGAGCCGACCGTGTCGAGGGCCAAATGGGGCGCTTGAACGAGCTCAGCGGGCGGCGCATCGAACTGACCGAAGAGCAGACCAGAGCAAGGCAGCATCTCGAGATCCTCAGCGAAGAGTTGGCTCGTCTCCCCCAAGAGGCCGGGGGGCTTCCCGCCGCTGAGATGCGTCAACGCCGCGACAGCCTCCTCAAACGAGCGCAACTCTTAAAAGAAGAAGCCACACGCGATCTGGCCGAGCAGCGAGCCGACGCCGACCGGCGTGAAGAGCTCGAATTCCGTCAACTAGAACTTTCCGAGCAGGAAACCTCAGTGGAGGATGATGGCGAAACCGCGGAGTTCTTTGATCTCGCCGCCTTGGAAAGCGAGCAGACCGAGCTTGAAGAAGCCATTGTCAAGCTTCGTGAACGAAGAGCCCAGTTCCAAAGAGAACTAGAAGAACAGATCGGCAACGGGCGAGAACTGGAAAACCATCGCCGCCCGTTGATGGGTCGCATCAATGAGCTAGAAGCGGTGGCCGTGGATCGTAGTTCGCTGCCTCCTGCGGTTCGAGCCGTTATGCGCTGGGGAGACCCCGGCGTGGTGGGACTGATCGGCGAACTGGTCAAGGTTCCTAGCGGGCTGGAAGTGGCCTTTGAGGCCGCTTTGGGCGGGGCCACCAATGGGGTTATCACCCGCGACAAGCGCACCGCCTCGAGCCTGGTGGAGCAACTCAAGCGCGAACGCGTCGGTCGGGCCACCTTCTGGCCTCTTGATCTGACCCGCCGGTCCTCACGTAAACCCGACCTGCCCGACCGACGTGGCGTAGTGGGTTGGGCCTTGGAACTTCTCGATTTCCCCAAGGAATTGGAACCCGTCTTAGAACAGGTGCTGGGACGCACTGTCATCATGGAAGACATGCCGGCAGCGCTGGCCTTATACGAAAGATGTTACGGACACCGGCCGGTCATCGTCACCAAGGGCGGAGAGGTGCTCAACCCGTCGGGCGCGTTGACCGGCGGCAGTCGACGCAGTGACAATTCAGGCGTCTTGGCGGCCCGCTCCAAGCTGCATCAAGCCAAACAGGACTTATCGGCTCTAGATACCGCGTCGAACAAGATAGTGCAGCGCATCGAAAAATTGCAGAACGGATTGCAGGAAGCGGAATCCGCCTTGCGCCGACGTCAAGAGCGTCAGCAAGAGTTGGCCGCCATACTAGTTCAGGGTCGAGCCCAGGACAACGAGCGGAACCGCCAACAAGAGCGGCGCCAAACAGAACTAGAACGGTTGACGACCGAACTGACCAAGCTCTTCGAGCGTTGCGACGTTCGGACCACCAAGGGGCAAGAGCGGGTCGGCGAACTCGACCTCGTTGAACAGAACCTCAAAACCATCGAGGCTGACCTCTTGGGCTTTCAACAGCAAGCCGACGAGTTGGGTCAACGCCGCGAGGCTCTGCGCGGCGAGCGCTTGCAGGCCGAGATGCGCCTGGAACGGTCGGCCGACAAATTGACAGACCTCGAGCGCGAACGTCAGCGCGAAGAAGAGCGTTTGGCGGATCTTCGATCCGATCGCGCCCGTGCCGAGCAAGATTTGGCCCGTAACCGAGAAGGGCTCTCCGCCATCGACGAGGAGTCAGTGCGCCTTGAGGCTGAGTCGGCCGCCCTCGTTCAACGCGTAGAGGCTAAAACCGAGCAACTGAAAGCCGTGCGTCTAACACATCAGGCTATCGACGAAAAAGCCGAGAAACTTCGCCAAGACTTCGCTCGAGCCGGTTCAGCCTTGCAAAAACAAAGTTCCGAACAGCATCGCTTAGAGCTTGAAAGAACTAAAGTAACCACCCAATACGAGGAGTCCTTAGCCCGATTGCGCGACGGTCGTTCGGACACTGAGCAGTTGTTGATGATGGCTCAGCAAACCGACCCTATGTCGTTGGCAGAACTGACCGGAGCCAAATCCCGAGTGGGTCAACTGCGCCATTTCCTGGACAATTTCGGGGGCGTGAACCTAGGAGCACGGGAAGACTTCGAAAGACTTTCCACACGCCACAGCGGCTTGGACCACCAGATCACGGACCTGGCCGAAGGCAAAGACAGCCTGCAAAAGATCATGCGGGAGCTTGATCAAGCCACCACTCATCTCTTTCAAGAAACGTTCGAGCAGGTCAACGACACCTTTGGCCGTCTCTTCGCCGACCTCTTCGGCGGCGGCAAAGCCGAGTTGGTCCTCTGCGATCCCGAAGACCCCTTAGATAGCGGCGTAGAGATCATGGCCTGCCCTCCCGGCAAACGCCAACAGAACATGATGCTGATGTCCTCGGGTGAGCGCGCGCTTTCCGCCATTGCCTTCTTGATGTCGCTATTAGCCTGCAAACCGAGTCCCATCGTTATTTTGGACGAACTCGATGCCCCCCTCGATGAACGGAACGTGGAAAAAGTGGCTACTCGCCTCCTTGAGTTCTCAAGAAGTTCTCAGTTCCTGGTGGTCACCCACAACCGCAAGACCATGGAATTCGCCGACCGATTGTACGGAGTGACCATGGTAGAGCCGGGCGTTTCCCAAGTTGTCTCGGTGGAACTGGCCAACGTCGAAGAAAAATTAGGAGCCCTCAATTGAAGCTACTACAGACCTTAAAAGATGACTTCACGCTGATGGTGAGTCTGCCGAAGAACTGTCCCAAGTTGGCCCAGGCGGCCATCGACGGCGGTGCCCAGTGCCTAAAAGTTCATATCAACTGTCATCACTTCGCCTCTGACACGAAATTCGGAACTTGGGAAGAAGAAAAGCCCGTCATCTCAGAGATCCTATCGCTCATCGGCGACGTGCCGCTAGGCCTAGTCACTGGAGAGCAGACCCAACCGACATCCTCAGATCTCGAGGCCATCTCGAATTTCGGTTTCGACTTTTGGGACCTTTTTTGTCGCTACACGCCGCCGGAGTATCTCGATCTCGCGAACTTGGGCAAAATGGTGGCCATTGACTCAAGTTGGGAACCTTGGCTTGTGGAGTCCTTGGCCGCGTTGGGAGTGGACGTCATCGAATCCTCCATTATCCCCCGCGATTCCTACCGCAGCGAACTCAATCTAGAGGACTTGGCGTGCTATCACCGCTTGGCCCAGTGCTCGCC
>JBBKWP010000226.1:0-6358 GCA_037968995.1 Candidatus Xenobia bacterium | reverse complement strand
GTCACGGATACCGCCGACCATAATCACGTCGAGTCGTTTCAAACCCGAGCCTTGCAAAGCTTCGCCGAACTTCTCGCTGCCGGCAGTCGTGATTCCATCAGTGATCAGCAGTAGACGGGTGTAAACCTTTTGTTTGGCGGCCCAGGCCAGGGCACCCTCGAGGTCGGTGGCTCCAAGGGCTTTACGCTCGAGCAGCTTGCTGGCGGAAAACGAGGCCGGGTCGCCCTGGTAGATCATTTCCACCTTCTGATCGAAAGCGGCGACGGTGATTTTTTTGAGTTTGGGAAGACTTTTGAGAAGCCCCGACACCATCTCGACCTGGTCAGCGAAGCCAAGACTGCGCGAGGCGCTGGTGTCGACGAGGATGAGAAGATCTTCAGGCTCACTGGCGGTGCTGGAGATCTGCGGATGGACTCTGGCCACAATGTAGTCCCCACCGGCCAAACCCGAGACGCTGCCATCCTGGGGGACGACGAAGTCGCCGTTGGGCTGAAAGTCTTTGCGGCGAACAGCTTCAATCTCTGGCTTAAGAGTGCCGTTCCCACTCGCCCCCGAACGAACTTCCAACAGCATGTTAGCGATCTGGGGTAGGCCTTGGAGAGGCAGAACATAAGGCGTCGAAGCGGACTCCAGCTCCTGCGAATAGCTGATCAAGATCTCTTTGCGACCTTTGGCGGGGATCGGAAAGATGCGAGCGCGGAATTCGTTGCCGGCTTCTTTCTCTAAAAGAGCTGGGTCTTGGCGGCGATGCAAAAAGTCCTCGTAGGCGCGTTGAGCAGCCTGGCGTTCGACCATCTCGGCCTCTTGCCATGTGTCGCCGATCTTCATAGCGAAACGACTGATGGCGGCTTTCTCTGGGAGGGTGATCTCGAAACGCCCTTCGAGAACTCGGTCTTCGGGATTCTCGAAGGTGAGATGCAGCTCTGTGAAGGCCAGAGGTCCATCGAGCATGGCTTGGGCATGGAGGTCCACAAGCTTGAGTCCAGTCCCGTCGGCGGTCGTCAGACCCATTGGCGCCCCTTCTCGGTGAAGCGCCGCCACGAAGCCGGGTTTCGCCGGGGGCACCGTCGAGACCTCAGGGGTGGCTGAGGGGGGCGGCGCAGTTGGAGCAGGTTGCGCGCAAGCGAGGAAGGTCGTCAGACAGAGTAAGAGTGAGAGGAGGCCTAAAGAAGATGTTTTCCGCATGCGAGCTCTGTCGCGCTCACGAGGGATATTATTCTTCGTTTTCTCGATGGTTGGCATCGAGAGCGTCTCAAAGACACTAAAAAATACGTCGACCGATTTCGCTGCCCAGAAAACCTCCGACGATGGCGCCCACGGCGCCGCCTACCACCACGCCCACGGGGCCTCCGAGAGCGCCTATAGCGGCTCCGGTCTGGGCTCCGGCCCAACCGCCGGCCACGCTTCCGCCGATCGATGTCACCTCGCGAGCCGTCTCGCGACCGACGCGGTTGCCGTCCCGGCGATAGGCTTGACTAACTGAAACGCCGTCGGCGATGACTCCGACCGGTCGTAGGACCCGACCGACGCTTCGGAAGCGACTGGCGACCCGTTGAGCTCGGATCTCGCTATCGCGAGCGCGAAGGTCGATGTTGCTGTTGGACGCCCGCACCTCACGTCCACTACGGACCCGAGCGATGCGTTGTCTCAGAGAGGGTCGTTCGGGCGCCCGCTGGGCGAACCGGTCGGCGGCGTTGTTGCTGGCGTCGTGGATCTGGACCCCGCCCCCGCGTCGGGGTCCATTCTCAAGGTTGCGCTGCTCCCCGATGCGACTCACGTTCACTTCGCTACCTTCGGCCAACCGCGTACGTTGGAGGTGGTTTGGAAGTTCATCGATGGCGAGGCGATCGCGAATCTCTCGACGCGTCAATCCCTCGAGATCCGTTTCGAGCGCGTGATAGCCGCCTCGCTCCGCGCGAGTCCCTCCGTCCCGAGTCCGAGCGTCGATGACCCGACGGCCGTTCTCGCTTCTAGAGCCCTCAGTCCCGGTGACACGGACAGTCCGCAAGCCGCCTTCGCCCACTTGCATTCGGTGAGCCCCCGCATCGGCTTGATGGGGCGCCTCCCACCTTCCTGGGCTGTAGCTTCGGCCTCCACTATGGGCTCGCCGCTGGGCGTGATTCTCAAAGGCACGATTCAGTTCGGCACCGGTCCCGATACGGCGGCTCGAGTGTCCTTCGCCTTGGAGACGACGCACGGTGGTCTCCAGGTTGTCCGACGCAGGGGAACGACGATTCGCCAAACTGCGGTCACCCCGGGCCGCTTCACGTCGGAAACGGCTGGAACTGTCGGCAACCGACCCTCCACGGACGGCGCCCTCTACATCTTCGCGTCGCTCGCGACGACGGGCTCTCGCCGCCGCCTCCTCCCGACGTGACGCGGAACTCCCAGAGAGGGTGGCCCGGTCCCGATCGTTTGCGGCCGGCGAGCGAGACTGGGAACTCGGTTGAACGGACGAGCCGGGGGTCATCCGACGCAGCCGACTGGCAAGGTCGAGCGCCACTTGAACCGGTGAATTGCTCCCTACGATGTTTCCACTCATGTCATCACTCCTTTGGCATTTCCGAGACTTTCGCCGGAGGGGTGGGCGGGTCCCCTTCCGAATCGTTAACGATGAAATGTTTGGACCCTAGCCGTGGCTAAGCGAAATCGACCGGTCAGAAAGCCGTCCGGACGGCGAACCTCAACACTAAGTTCAGGGGCTCCCCGTCCGCAGTTATACGCCGAGACAGAAGAAGACGAGCGTCAGGGAATTCTGCACAGTCTGGAACTACTCGACACGCCGTCCGAAGAGCGGTTCGACCGACTTTGCCGACAAGTTGGAGAGGTTATGGGAGCGCCCGCGAGCTACATTTCGCTCCTCGACCGGGACAGGCAGTGGTTCAAGTCCACCGTAGGGATGGGGGATCTCAAGGAAACTCCCCGCGATGGAACTTTCTGTGATTACGCCATCCGCCGCAGCCGGCCCACAGTGGTTCTCGACGCCACCCGCGACCCACTCTTCTCTCGCAGCCCGTACGTGACGGATGGTCCTAAAGTTCGCTTCTACACCGGGTTCCCTCTCTGGGTGGGAGGCCAAAGAGTCGGGACCCTGTGCACTCTCGATTTCGAACCACGTGAGAGTATTACAGAAGAGCAGCTAGAGCAGTTCCACGAACTCGCGCTGCTTGCTCAAGAAGAGTTGGCGCGCCCCAGCGAAGAGCAGGACTCAGGCGACCCAACAGACGGGCTTGGATGCGTAGCTACCGTCGCTTTCCTGATCACTCGGATCGACGAAGTACTGGCTCAAACGGCCGACCTAGAACCGTCCAGGGCCCTGACGCTCGTGGCCGACTACGCCAGCCTCTTTAGCGAGGCCGTAGACCGATGGGGCGGGCGTATTGAGGGCATCGGCGGTAGCGAAATGCAAGCCGTTTTTACCGACCAGGCCGGCCCCTCCGAACAAGCGACACGTGCCGCCGGCTGTGCGATCGATATCGTGCGCGGCGCGACCACGCTGCAAAGAGAACTTGAAGAAGATGATGGGGCCATCCCGTGGGTCGCGATCGGGATACATCAGGGCCTTGCTCTGATGGGTTCCATCGCCCAAGCAGAAGGCGATTTCTTGTTCGGTTGGGGCCCGCGCACCACCCGTCGTATTGCCGAATGCGCGATCGGGGGCCAGATCCTAGCTTCCCAACAGCTTCTCGATCCTCTCGGCCCCGCGGGACTAATCCGTGGGGAACTCAGGCTGCGCCTGCCCGGTGAATCGGGATTCATGACCCTCTACGAACTGGTCGGGATTGGAGACTTCCGAACCGAGGCCTTTGATACGGAGGGGTGCGATGACCGTGAATCCGACCTTTAGCGACCTACTGCTTCTGCTGGCGGTGACCGACCTCCACGAGTCGGGTGACGATGAAGTAGGGGAATACCTCGAACATCTGCTGGGAGCGATCGAGGACGACTTAGAAGACGGCTTGGTTTCTGACGGCAAACGAGAGCTGTGTCTCGCGTTGAAAGAGCGCGTTCTCGACCAGATGGAAATCATGGCACCGGACCGAGATCAGATGACAGAATGGCTGCTCGACTGTAGCGAACTTTTGCCGCCGGCTATGGACGGCTTCTCTGAAGAACTGGACCGCTTCGACGAGTTACTCGAAATTGTATTCGACGATGAGGAGGTTGAGGAACTCGAGCGCGTTCGCCGCTTTCTCTATTGCGTAGATCTGCTGGAACAAGATGAGTGGATGCAACGTTCAGAAGGCGCCAAAGGACTGGGGACCCTAGAAGAAGAGATGTTCGTCCTTCGGGACGACTACCTATCGGTACCGGTCGAGTTGGAGGAGTGTGATGCCCAGTCGGTCGTCACCCGCATGCACACCCTCGACGCTTTCGAGAGCTGGCAAAAAGCGTTTCGCTACGTCCATACAAAGGAGTTCGATGAGGCGGTGGACAGCGCGCTCGAAGGCGCTTGCCTGTTCACGGCCGTCGAACGCTGGACGAGTGAAAGAGTGGGGTCCCGTCCGAGTTAAATCGGAACAGGAATCCGTTCTCTCTGGGCGGAAATTGCGTCCTCGGCCTGCCCACCAATCTGGGACGCAGACGCACACTCGGTCCCGAAAGGTATTGCCCACCCTTGATGATTCGACGCTTTGCTTTGCTCCTCATCGCCACAGCGACAGTCGCGAGTTGCGGAAGTAGCCAGACTCTCTCCAACAACGTTCCTACCAACTCAATCCCACGACCCCTACCTCGCAGTGTGCAGGAGATCCTGGACAAACCGCTTTACGATGGCGCGACTGTAGCCTACCGGGTCGAGGACCTGGACACTGGAGAGGTAGTCTACGACAGTCGCTCCTCCGATCTCGTCATCATAGCCTCCGTGCGCAAACTTTTCTCCAGCGGACTTGCCCTCGACGCACTAGGTGCCGAGTACCGCTTTCGCACTCCGGTCTACCGCCAAGGCGTGGTCGGCAATGGCGTCCTGAACGGGAATCTCGTTCTGGTCGCTTCGGGGGATCTCACCATGGGAGGTCGTCGCGGTCCCAACGACACCATCGCCCTCACCGAACTCGACCACTCGGAAGCCAACAGTGGGGGGAACGCCATCGCTCCGCCGCAGGATCCGCTAGCCGGCTTTAAGGAGCTGGCTCAAGAAGTTGCTTCCTCTGGTATCACCGAAATAGCCGGCGATGTCGTGATTGATGACCGCCTTTACGAAGCTTATCCCTTTAGCGACCCCTCGGGGGAGTTTCTGGCCAATTCCGTCTTCGTCAACGACAACATTATCGACGTCTTGATGAGTCCGACCCAGGTGGGACAGCCCGCCGAAATCAGGCTCTCTCCCTTAACTGAGGCCTTCAGTATCGTTTCCACCCTACAAACCATCGCGGGGAACGGACAACCGTTTGCCGAGTTAGAGACCGGCGAGACTCCTGATGGCACGGTTCAGCAGGGTTTCGTCTCGGGAACCGTTCCTGTCGACGGCGCTCCCCTGTTCACGGGCGTCTATCCTTATCTCCAGACCATTCGCGTAAAAAATCCTAGCAGCTTTGCTAGGACTGTCTTCATCGAGGCGCTTCGTGACGCTGGGGTCACCGTCAACGCCGCGACGGTCGCGGCCAACCCCTCCAACCTTTTGCCGGTCCAGAACAGCTACGCGTCCGACATGCTGGTTGCCGAACTGGTCTCAGCTCCCTTTGAGCAGTACGTCAACTACATTCTCAAGACCAGTTACAACCTGGGTGCCGAGACGGCTCTGATGCTCTTCGGAGTGGACAAGGGCGTCAGAACACAGAGTGCGGCTCTGGCCGTCGAAGCCTCGCAACTTGCCAACAGCTATGGTATAGCCCCGTCGCAATATGAGTTTCCGAACGGCAGTGGTCAGGGGCTGACTCGGGCCACCCCCATAGCCGTGAACACCTTTTTGAGAGTGGTCGCCGGCAAAAGCTTTGCCTCGGCCTTTCGCGACTCACTAACCGTGATCGGATCTCCAGGTCTGCTGACCGAGAATCCCGTCATTAGCAACGATCCCAGCTTGGTTGGCGCCATCGGCCACATCTTCGCCAAGTCCGGAACTCGCGGAACTCTCGCGTCGGGAGACAAAATTCTTCTCGACTCCCGGGCCTCGGCTGGTTACATCGACACCAAGAGCGGTCGCCACCTGATTTTCACGATGGTCGTCAATAACGTAGGCCCCTTCGACGAGTTCATACAGAGCTTCCAAGTGTTCGAAGACCTCGACACCATAGCGGCCATATTGTGGAGAGACCTCTAAGTTGAGAAGAGCCGCTTGGAGCACTTCAAGCCTCGGCCTAGGGAATTTTCTCTCTAGAAACGAAGCGCCTGGAGTTTCCAGGGAGGTCTCATGTCATAT
>JBBKWP010000225.1:0-26171 GCA_037968995.1 Candidatus Xenobia bacterium | reverse complement strand
CTTCGGGATCCGTTGCCAAGTGATGATTCGCGTGAGAGGATCGAAGAGCGAACTGTTCGCGACCCAAACGTCCTCACCGGTGTCGGCATAGCCGTACCAAAGGACGCTGTTGAAAGGGGTGGGGACGGTGATGAACTGCTCATAGACAATCCCGTGGTCCGCTAGGGATGTCATAAACCGTTGCTGCACCGCGAACTTGGAAGCCAGAGTCAAAGCCAGGTAGGCGCTCGATATGATGAGACCCGTTCGTACTCCCGCAGTTCGGTACTGGTTCCCCAACCGGGAAAACAGCGTCCACAGCAATCCAATGAGGAGCGGAATGGTATACAGCGGGTCGATGATAAATACCGACCCGATGTTCACGGGGTGGTTGCTGAACGGCAGAAAGATTTGGGTTCCATAGGTGGTAAGGCTATCGATCATCCAATGGGTGTTGAGGCCCAACCAGACAAATACGTTCCACTGAACCCAAGTGACCTGCCGTCGACGAAACATCCGTTGTAAGAGCCAAGCCAAGAGCGGGGTGGCCAGGGTGCAAAAGAAGAGAGAATGAGTGACCCCTCGATGGAAGCCCAAAGCCTGGGGCCCGGTGAGAAAACGTCGAAACAAAACGTCGAGGTCGGGCAGCGTGCCTATCATGCCACCCAGCAATACGGCCCCCAACACAAAGGGACGTTCGCTCATCTCGCTGCCTGCTCTGGGTCGGTTCAACACCGCTTCGCCCACCGCGGCGCCGAGAACAAACTGTGTCACAGAATCCATTCAGGCCCCTTTCGCAATTCGCCGGGTCTAACCTGGCCATGCTTTGGGGTTAAAAGGATGGGGTAACAATGTGTTCACAACTTTCACGGTCCGGCAATCTACAATCGTTCCAATAGATATAGAATTTTCTCATGAACAATCGGAGACCACTATGCAGATTTTGAGCAACAGCAACATCTCTTCTCGGGGATATCAGGCAAGCCCGTTCGAGGCGACCTTCTCGCCCCAGGGCAAACTACTCGCGGTTCAGACTAGGGACACCTTTGATGCGAATCCTGGGGACTGGGAGTCGAATCGACAACTGGCCTCCGTCGGATTGACTCGGATTGTCGAGCACGAAGGCTGCACGGGCGACGAAAAAGAGATCGCCGAACTTGGTTTGGTCCTGGGCGAATTGCCGTCCAGCCACGAAATGGCTGCGCAATTGCAGCGCTCAGTGGTGGGGACTCTAGCCGCCGGCGTACCGGGGCCTATGGGGCAAGTTTTGGCGTCCACCGGTTTGGCTGCGCTTCCTTTCACCGCTTCGGACGACAAGGTCACACGAGGGGTGGCACAAAGGACCCTGGAGGCGGTGGCCGGCAGCGTCAACACCAGTTCGAGTGAACAAGAAGTGGCTGCACTGGGTCTGGATTTCGGGTCAGGCTATCAATACACCGATGAAGCCGCCGCCTTGCAGCGGAGCGTCTTGTCCATGATCGATGAAGGAACAACGGGACCAATGTCCGCGGTTTTGGCTGACATCACGATGAAAGCTTGTCGTGAGAACGAATTTCGGGAAGAGAAGACCGTGCGAACCGTGGAAGAGAAAGGTCTCAGGGCCGTTTTTCAACACCAAGAGGCGAACGCCGCTGATAAGGCTCTGGCCGCTCTTGGCATCGACTTTGGTGACGATTACATGTACAACGACGATGCGGTGAAGGTGCAGGGCGCCGTTTTGGACGCTCTGGCACGGCCCGAAAGTGAAAATAAGAGCCTACCGCAGCGACTTGCTTCGGCAACGAAGAAAGCCTACCTGACGGGAATTCGCTTTGAGACTGGACGAAAGATTCTAGGAGAGAGTTTCCAGGCGATCCTCAACTCTTCGGAGAGTACCGAAGCCCAGAAATCTCTCGCTCAGGTAGGCATCGATCTCGACAAGAAGTCGATCTCCGACCAGGAGTTGTGCCGTCTCCGTATGGAGATTTTAGAGCAGCTAAGCTAGGTCTGTCAGGCCCTAACTGACTTTTACCGGGGTCGTGGCGCCTGAGGGCGCCGCGAACCCCGAAGCATTGCGGTGGCCTCCGCCACCGAACCTGGCGGCCACCTCGCTGACATCGAATTCTCCCACGGACCGCAACGACCAAGCCACATTCTCGCCTTTGTCGTAGTAAACACCCGAGAACTTCGCTTCCGGAAATTTGCGGCACAGTTCGTCCCCAATTTCACTTTGAAACAGGCATGAATTACTCACGGGCACCTGGTGGCCGCCCACGTCTCGCCAGTGGGATTTGCTCACGGCGCGAGCGATCAGACTGGTCTGAAACCCCAACAGGGAGCGACCGGCGACTTTGAGCCCCTCGACATCCATGGTCGTCCAACGTTCGAAAGCGAAAGGGATCTGGGTGAGCGCGAGGGCCACTTCGCGACTCTCGGGAAGGGCCCAGTTCCAAAGATCGCGGTCCTCTACGTAGGCGAAGAGTTCGGGTAATGGATGTTCGGGATGCCAGTATTCCCAGGCCATCCGGGCGCCGGATTTCGTCAAGTCGAAGCGGGCGAAATCGAGTCCTTCGAGATCCGCGGCCGCTGAGCGGTGATGGTCTAGGACCACCAAACTTTGAATCCGGGCCTTGATTTCCAAAAGTTGCTCCCGGGGGTAGGCGAAGTCCACGATGGCCAAACGAGCCTCCGAGGGGATTTCCGGTGGATTGTCGCCGTGACGCACGGGCACGTAACTCGCCTGATCTCCTAAGACCAGCCAGGCGGCGCACGCCGCAGCGAAGCCGTCCGCGCAGTTGGCGTGATACCAGACGTGGGTGACGTCATCGGGACGTAAGGTGTGTGACATGAAACGGGCTTAAACCCCGGATTTGGAAATCCTTGAGGGGTAGCCCTCTAAAGATGGAGTCTGATGGGGTTATCCTACGGAATCAGAATTCCGTTTTCGACGTTGAGCGCCTTGGCTTCAACGTTTTTGCTGCTCCAGTCGGAGAGTTCCATGCTGTCGCCGCGATGCAGAGAACGGACCTCAAGACCTCGATAGGTCAAAGGCTCTCCGTCGCGACAGACCTCGGGTGACTTCTCGGATTTTACGAAATGCGCGCCGCCCGAACCTACCACTTCCACGTGTCCATCGGGGCTGACGAGGGCGGCCGTGTTCTCATCGACTCCGACACCACGGACGGAGTCTTTGGAGCCATCTTGCTGTAGTCTCGCCATGAAAGTTGTCAAGCGACCCATTCGCTCCCGTTGGGAGAAGTGGCTGTCGGTGATCAGGTTGGCTAACGGTTCGGATTTGAAGAAATCGCTTGAGAGGGTGATGTTCTCGTGATAGGGGTTGGCCAAAGCTTCCTCCGGGGTGACGGTGTCTTTTTCGGCGGTGAAGACGTGTTCGCCCAGGACCGCGAGGCCCGCCGATGTTCCGCCAATGGGGACACCCTTTGCGATGGCTTGGTTGATTGCGTCCAAAAGCGGACTGTCTTTCCACTTTCCTACGTAGTTCCACTGGTCGCCGCCCGCCAAAAAGATGGCTTCCGCGCGCTGTACTCTCTCCACCACGAAGGGGTCGGAGGCGGCTTCCGCGTCATTGAGCAACAAGGTTTCCACTGAGTTTACGTCGGTCAACTCGTCAATGTACTCTTGGTAGCCGTCGGATCCACTGCCGCGCAAGACTAGGAAGTCTCCGTGTCCGCCCCGTTCGGCCATCCACTCGAAGGCCTCGTCGACATCCTTGCCGCCACCCATGAGGACAAAGCCACCCTCCGTCTTGGGATGAGCATCTTCCGTACGTCCGCGTTGGTAGTGGACGTAGTGAGGCTTCTGTGTTGGGCTAGGTTGTATCATGGGGTTTTCTGCGATTATCTCCGTGAAGAGCAGAGCGAAAAATAAGGTCAACATTTCAGGTTATGAGTCTAGTCTACAACTTGGATGGTTCGGAGATGTTGCCAAGCTGTGAATTCCGGTCTAGGGGCCCGTCAAGCTTAAGTTGGACGGGCGAAACCGCAGGTTTTGAGGCCGGGGTGTGAAAAATGCCGAGCATGAGTCATCTTTTTCGTTCCTTTGTTTTCTTGTTCTGTCTCCTGACCGCGGGCTGGGCCCAGTCGGGGCCGTGGTCACTAGCCCTCCACGGCGGCGCGGGAGCGGACCCGAAGCTGATGACGGCCGACGAAATCCGTGCCACCGAGCAGGCGTTGGCCGCAGCCGTAAAAGTTGGGGCAGCGGTGTTGGAAGAGGGAGGAACAGCCCTCGATTGCGTGGAGACCGTCGTGCGCTATCTGGAAGACTCACCGGAGTTCAACGCCGGTAAAGGAGCGGTCTTCAACGCGGAGGGGCGCCATGAACTAGACGCATCGATTATGGATGGCCAGTCGCTTTCTTGCGGCGCGGTGGCCAGTTTAAAGACCGTAAAGAACCCTGTCTCCTTGGCCCGCCGGGTGATGACCGAGACGCGCCACGTCTTTCTGGCCGGCGACGGCGCCGAACAGTTCGCTACCGAGCAAAAAGTGGAACGGGTGGAGAACAGTTACTTCTCAACTCCGGCCCGCCGCGCCGACTGGGAGAAGACACATGTCAAAGGGACGGTCGGCTGCGTGGCCTTAGACACTCACGGAAACCTAGCGGCGGCCACCTCGACGGGCGGCTTGACCAACAAGAAGTGGGGACGGATAGGGGACTCGCCGGTCATTGGTGCCGGAACCTACGCTGACAACCGAACGTGCGCGGTCTCTTGTACGGGAACTGGTGAAGAGTACATCCGACGTTCTATCGCTCACGACATCAGCGCGCGAATGCTCTACGCGGACTCCACTGCCGCGCAAGCTTCCAAGGCCGCCTTAGACAGTCTCCCGGATGATACCGGCGGCATGATCGTGGTGGGTCACGACGGAACCATCGTCTTGCTTTTTAACACCGCGGGCATGGCTCGCGGTGCGGCCGATTCCCAGGGTCTGAGGCGCATCGGAATCGGTGAAACGGAACGCAACGTCGAAGAGCTTTAGGTCTGATTTAGGCGTTGATGACAATCACCGGGCAAGCTCGGTTCTTTAGCACTCGCTCGACTTCGGCGCCTAGGTAAAGTTGGGGACCGCCCGGACGCACATTGGTGCCCAATAGCATGAGGTCCACCTGATGACGGGCTGCCACTTCGAGAATACCCGCCGCCACGCTGGCGTGAACCCGTACTTCGCCGGAACAGTTGATGCCCGCGCTTTCGCCCATTGCGACAAGTCGGGAGACCATCTGCTGACCACGGCCGAGATCGTACTCCAACTGGTCGGTCTGGTGCTCTAGGAGTCGACTCCTACCGTCCCGCACGACCACGTGTACGAATTCCACCGCACTCGAGGTGCCCGACGCCAGTTTGAAGGCGAATTCGGTGGCGCGCATCGAGTAGTCGCTTCCGTTGGTCGGCACCAAAATGCGGTCGAAGGTCCCCTCACGGTCCCACTTCGCGGTGGCACTGAAGATGAGCGTGGGACAACTCGCTAGTCGCACCAGTTCGTCGATCGCCGGGCTGAAGAGGCTACCTTGGTCGCTGTCTTCGGCGGCGCCGATCATGAGTAGCTGATAGTCTTTTTTCGATTCGTCGAGAATCGCTGAGGCCGTGTCAGTCCCTTCGATCACCCTTTTCACGACCGGCTTCGAGGAGAAGAGCGGGGCCAAACCGTCGAGATAGGTTTGACCCTCACTGCGGGTGCCGTTGGGGACAACGGTCATCAATGTCAGTGACAGGTCGCCACTGTCGTGGAGCATTCGAAAGATAGCCGACTCCACCATCTGGTTGGCGCCCGGGCCATCGGTTCGCGAACGCACCGGGAGCAGGACACGGTGAAGGTCGGCGAGAGGGCTTTTTTCCTCACGTTCCTCGCGTTCAAGTCTCTCCAATTCTTCTTTCGAAGGGAGAACCTTCGACAGCGTGTATCGGAGCGCGGACGGGGCCATCAGGGACGTGACCATGGCCATCAGCACGATAATGCTGAACATGGACTGGCTCAGAATTCCCAGGGAAAGACCGATGGTGGCAATGATGATCTCCATGGCTCCGCGGGCGTTGAGGCCGGCCCCAAAGCTAAGGGCCGTCCAGTGGTCCTTTCCGCCGATGAGTCGTGCACCCCAGTAAGTTCCCACCACTTTGCCCCCACAGGCAACCGCTATCACTAAAAGCGCGTAGAGGAAAAGTTCAGGAGAGGCTAAGGCTTTGACGTCCACTTTCAGGCCCGCCACCCCAAAAAAGATGGGGGCGAAAATCCCCAAGGCGACATTCTCCAAAAGATGCGGAACGTCTTTCGGAAGTCGCCGAAGCTCGCTCAAAAGGATCCCCACCACGAACGCTCCCAGGACCGCTTCTAACCCTAGAGACAGGCTGAAGGCACCGAAGAGAAAGGTATAGACCATGACCACCGTGACCAGACGGTAGCGACTTCGGAACTCGTCTTGGACATATTCTAAGGATCTGCGCACGAGCCAACGCCCGAGGGTGAAGCTCAGAACTAAGAAGAAAAGGACTTTGAGCACCGCAAGTCCGACGGTCGTCGCTGTGATGGCGGCCCCCGAGGCTAACGAAGCGACGATCGAGAGCAGGATCCATCCGCTGGTGTCGTCGCTCATGCCCGCCGCCAGTATCGTTTGCCCGACGTCGCGTCGCATGAGATTCATATCCATCAAAACCTTGGCGATCACAGGGATGGCGGAAATCGAGAGGGCGGTGGCCACAAAAAGCGAGAAGACCAACCGTTGATCGGGGCGCGCTAAGAGTTGGTCCGGCAACACCATACCCAACGCGAAACCGGAGCCAAAGGTGGTGAGGATACCTCCCACAGAAACCCCGGCGGCGGTACGAGCGTGCCTTTTGATCAGCTTGACATCCGTTTCCAAACCGGTGATGAGAAGTAAAAACATGGCACCGATCATGCTAATCGCTTCCAGCAGGTACCCACCGGTCGGATTTTGGGGCACAAGCAACTGAGCGACTTGGGGGAACAGACCGCTCAGGCAAGAGGGGCCGAGGATGATGCCCGCGGATATCTCTCCGACGACGCTGGGTTGTCCCAGTCTCAGAGCGAGTTCACCCAGCAGGCGAGCGGAGGCCAAAAGCACGGCCATTTGCAAAAGAAGCAGCAACACGTCGTGATGTGGAGCAGCGGTGAAAGGTTGAACCATAGAGCAGGAAATCGCCTTGGGATTTTATTTGTCTGAGTCTAGTCTTTATCCGCTAAAGCTGGAAGCTTCTTGAGTATGATTTTGAAGAGAAAGGGATACACAGTCGAACTGACCACGGCCAGAAGTATCACGGTGGCATGAAAACTGGCATCGACGAGTTTGAGATTGAGTCCGAGGTTCGCGATCACGACCAAAAGGGTGAGAGGGGCCGAGTAGAGGGTGGCCCCGGCAAGGACGTGCCACCAAGTCTGTTCTTTGGGCTTTGTGATGGCGAACGCCAACGCTCGGACCACCACTAACAGCAGCAAAAGTTTGATAAAAAGAACGAAATCTCCACCCTTGGCGGCTTCGAGGTCGAAGCTCAAACCGACACTGATAAAGAAGAACGGAACGAAAAATCCGTTCCCGATACTCATGAATTTCAGTTCTAGTGGTCCTTTCGCGCGGAACACAAAACTGAACAGAGCGCCCGCTAGGAAGGCACCCAAAATAGGGTCTATCTTGAGGAATGCTGCTACGGCGACGAAGCTGAACATGAGCGCCAAGCCGGCGCGGACACCGATCTCTGAAGGATCGTGGTAGGTGACGACGCGAGCGAAGCTTTCGGATTTCCACCACACCAAGCTGCGGAAAACCACTAGGATGGCGTAGGCTAGACCGAAGACGCCTGAAAGTTTTAAGATTTCTAAGGCAAATTCCAGATTGAAGCCCTGGGTCACCGCATAGGCGCTCACGGCTGTCGCCATCAAGATGACCGTGAATTCTCCTACGGAACCGACCAAGAGGAGATACTGACCGAAAGGATCGCGACCCAATCCGGTTTCGTGGAGCAATACCAGTGGGATCCCGATCGAGATTGCACCTAGCACCATTCCCACGAACCAACTATAGCCCATCCAGTTGGCTATGAAGAAAGAGGCGACCAGGGTCACCGCGGTTGTCAACAAACCCCGACCTAGAGCTTTAAGACCGCCCTTTTCGATCTGCGTGAAGTCCAATTCCAAACCGCCAATGAACATCAACAGAAAGAAACCGAGGTGGGCCATCAACTGGATGAAGTCCGAAACTTCGACCCATCCTAGAACGAAAGGGCCAACCAAGACTCCGAACAAGATTTCTCCTACCGCCGCCGGAAGGCGCAGGGGTCTGCACAGCAAGGGAATGGCGAACGCGCCCACAGCCATGATGAGTAGCGAAATGGCCGTAGCGTCCGAGAAAAGGGCGTGTTCAGACTCCATGACTCAGGTCTTCCTTGGCGAACGGAAGGACCATGACCGAGCAGGGAGCGCCAACGACAAGGTGGCGCGAAACGTCGGTTTGGGTCAAGGAAAACCTACGAAATCGTCGGTGCGCGATGACCAGAAGATCAAAGTCCGCGCAGTGTTCGAGAACTTGGGTAACGGGATTGCCCTCCACCACTTGAATATCGATGCGCCGAGAGTAGAGATGGGCTTTGGCTCGGATCGACTCCAGGGTCTTGTTGAGTTTGTCTTTGTACTCAGCGCCGACCACGAAGTCAGGGGGTTGCACGCCGATGGCTGTCAAGTCGGCATCAAACTTTCGAGCCACATCCACGGCAAGTTCGGCGGCCCGCAGAGAACCGGGGGAGGGCGAGATTGCGACCAGGATTCTTTTGTAGGGATGACTGCCGCGACTCACCAAGATCGGCTCGGGAGTCCCGTCAAGAAGATTGAAAAGCTCTCGATTACCGAGGCCGAACTTGTCCTTGAAGGTGACCTGCGGTGGAGCGGTCAGGAGCATGGCGCAGTCGAGTTCGTCCGTAAGATGTATGAGGTTCTCTATGGGGCCGTCAGGGAGCGCGCGGCCGGGAACGTCGTCTCCGAACTTCTCTTCCACCGAAGCGGGGCGGGTCACGCCCCTTCGCAGGAGCATGAGTCCTTTGGCTTCGGTATTCTCGGTTAACCATTCACACTCGTCTAGATTGGGTAGAGCATTGTTGCGATTTTCCAGCATGCAGTATCGGGTACCAAATTGAAGGGGGAACTCCGAACTCCCCCGTTGGAAATAGTCTGCGATGCCCTGCAGTACGCCGGGGTCGCCGATAAGAAGGCATTTGTCCCCAGACTCAATCTTTGTCTTGCCATGTGGCACCACGAGTTTACCTTCTCGATAGATCGCTCCCAGCAGCCACGACTGCGGCCGCAGGACACTGAGCGATTTCCCGATGACTGGTGAGTGAGACTGCACGGTCACCTCGTAGATCTCGCCCTCGCCGAGACCGATGTCCGAGGTGGTCCGGCGCCCCCGATCGAGGGAGCTTTCGAGAATAGACGCCACCGAAGCGGGCCGACTGACAGTCACCACTCCCATTAATCGGAGCCTTTCCGCGACCACAGGGTCCCGCACCAGAGCGACCAGTTGGCTCACAGCGAAATTTTCTTTCATCAGACGACAGAATTCTAGATTCACTTCGTCGTCCCCGGTTGTGGCAACGGCGTAGCTGATGCCTTTGAGGCTGGCGCGCTTGAGAACCAACATGCTCGTAGCGTCGCCGGTGACGACTTCCACGCCCTCGATGGCCTCTGCCAGAGCAAGTTGCTTGGAATCGATGTCGATAAGGATGGGGCGTCTTTGGGTTACAGATCGCGTTGCTAGGGCAAGCCCTGTTGGCCCGGCACCCGCTATGACAAGTCTCGGTTTCACGGAGGCTCCTTTTGCACAGGATGTCTTATCCCTGGGTGATTTACCACACGTGCTATGCCTTTCATGTTCCCGGTGCCGGGCAAGATATTCTAAGACTTTGGCAAAGAATAATCATCCATGCCGTTAGTCTCTCATTCCTCTCTGCCAACTTTCGCTGAGCTTCGCAGCCGCGGTCATCAAGTTCTCGAGCTTGGGCAAGCCCACTGCCAAGACATTCGCGAGCTTCATATTGGGCTACTCAACATGATGCCCGACGCTGCTTTTCAGGTCACTGAGCGGCAATATTTGGGACTGATCGGCTCCTGCAATCAGATCGTTCAGTTCTATGTTCACCCTTTCACGGTGGAAGGTCTTGAGCGCGATGACAGCACCTCGGACTACATTCGAAAGCACTATTTGAGCTTTCCGGAGCTGCAAGAAAAAGGACTCGATGCACTGATCATCACAGGGGCTAATGTTTCCAACCCCGATCTGCATCGAGAGCCGTTCTGGGATCCTCTTAAGGGCGTGGTCGATTGGGCTCAGCGTACGGTCACCAGCGTGATGTGCTCGTGTTTGGCCAGTCACGCCATTGTGGAGATGCTCTACGGAGTGAAACGTGGGCGTCTGGACCGCAAGCGTTGGGGGGTCTATCGTCATTTTCACACTCAAGCCGGTCGCGCCCATCCTCTCTTGCGGGATGTGAACACTCTGTTTGATGTTCCTCACTCTCGTTGGAACACTTTAGCGCTTGAAGACTTGCAAAATGCTGATGTTCCCACTCTTGTGTTGAGTCGGGAAGATGATGTTCACCTTGCCACAAGCCCGGATGGATTTCGCTTTGTTTTCTCCCAAGGTCATCCAGAATATGACATCAACAGCTTACTAAAGGAGTACAAACGCGAAGTTTTGCTCTTCTCAACAGGGAGGAGGGCAACCTATCCTCCGTTTCCGGAAAACTACTTAAGCGAGCGTTGCGAGCGCATCGCCCGAGACCTCGAAAAGACAGTGAAGCGACTCAGGAAAAGCGGAGAGGCGCTGGTTCCCGAGGCCTTTCGGGAGGAAGAGTTCGAGAGTTGCCTCCACAACACGTGGGGTGACACGGGCAAGGCGATCTTCAACAATTGGCTCGGCTTGGTTTACCAGTTAACTCATCTGGATCGCAGTCGACCCTTCCTGGACGGAATCGACCCGGACAATCCTTTGGGTTTGTTCTAAAGGAATTTCTCTTTTAGACCTCGGAGCTTTCCATATGAAAGCTGAAACTCTCGCCATCCACGCAGGTTACCAAACCGACCCGACCACCAAGTCCGTAGCGGTTCCTATCTATCAGACCGTCGCGTACGAATTCGACGATGCTCAGCATGGAGCGGACCTCTTTAACTTGGCGGTTCCCGGTAACATCTACACGCGCATTATGAACCCCACTTCCGACGTCTTGGAAAAGCGCGTCGCCGAGCTTGAGGGCGGTGTTGGAAGCTTGGCGTTGGCCTCGGGAATGGCGGCGGTGACGTATGCAGTTCTTACTATTGCCGAGAAAGGCAACAACATCGTGTCTGTCCCCCTCCTTTACGGTGGGACCTACACCCTGTTTCGCCACATGTTGCCATCCTTAGGGATCGACGTCCGAATGGCTGAGGATGACAACCCTGAAAACCTCGCAAAATTGATTGATGACAAAACCTCCGCGGTTTTTTGTGAGTCGATCGGAAACCCCGCTGGAAACGTGGCCGACCTGGAAGCCATTTCAAAGATGGCTCGAAGTTTTGGGGTTCCTGTGATCGTGGACAACACAGTGGCGACTCCCGCGCTAATGAAGCCTTTCGACTGGGGGGCGGATATCTGTGTTCACGCTCTGACCAAATACATGGGAGGTCACGGAAATTCTTTAGGCGGGATCATTGTGGACAGTGGTAAGTTTCCTTGGGCCGAGCATAAGGACAGATTTCCTTTATTGAATCAGCCGGAACCAGCGTATCACGGCGTTGTCTATACCGACGCCCTCGGACCGGCCGCCTACATCGGAAGAGCTAGGACCGTCCCCCTACGAAACATGGGCGCCGCGCTGTCGCCGCTTAATGCATTTCTCATCCTTCAGGGAATAGAAACGCTGCCTCTACGCATGGAGCGTCACTGCGAAAACGCAATGGCCGTCGCAGAGTATCTAGAGGCCCATTCCCTCGTCGAGTGGGTGAACTACGCGGGTTTGAAGAGCTCCCCATACTATGATTTGGCCCAGAAATACACCCAAGGAAAACCTTCGGCCCTTTTGACCTTTGGTATCAAAGGTGGTTTTGAGGCTGGGCGAAGGTTTTATGACGCTTTGGGGCTTTTTAAGCGACTCGTGAATATCGGAGATGCCAAATCGTTGGCCGCTCACCCGGCCTCTACCACCCACAGACAACTCACAGAGGAAGAACTCCGTTCGGCCAAGGTGACTCCCGATATGATTCGACTGTGTGTGGGAATCGAACACATCGACGACATCAAAGCCGATCTCGAGCAAGCCCTAGTCGCCTCCCAGGTTTCCTGAGGAGTTTTGGCCGAGATCGCCTGAATAGGGTATAAAGGAAAGAGCCACACAAACACTTTCGGTCCGGGGGGCCATATCTTAGGAGAATTCGGTTGGCATTTTTGGCATTCTATAAAGATCCTAAAAAGAGGCGTCTGCAACAGGTTGAAATTCTTTTGTTGCTGGTTTCCCTTCCCTTCGTACTGGTCTTAGGTGCCAAGTCCGCCAAATCTCTAGCAGACTTTCGTGAAGCCGAAGCCTACTATCAAGCTGGAGACGAAGCTCTCCATCTTGGAAAAGTCGATGAGGCCATGATCTCTTTCGATAAGGCCCTTGCCATCTACCCGGACTATTACGGTGCCTGGGAGGGACTTGGGGCGAGTCTGCATCTGACCGGCGAGCACGAACGAGAACTCGATGTCTATCGGCGGGCGGTGGTGGCTCTTCCAGAGAAAGGTGAGCTTCATCGCGAGCTAGCTTCGACCTACCACGAAGTTGGAGACCACAAAGCAGAGCTTCGCCAAATTCGGATCGCTGCAAAAATTTTGGGGCCCGATGAAATTTTTACATGCCGGCTTCTGAGTCGGGCGGAGCGCGAAGACGACGGTCGACTTCCACTTCCGGACCCGAAGAAGCTGAACGCTCCCGGCGTGCAAAACGTGCCGAGTTCTCCGCAAGCTGAGTTCTTACGTCCGGTGTTCGAGCATCATCACGACGGTTCCGAGAGGGAACGGTAAATTCACTCGGCTGCTTCGAGGTCAGATAATTCCTTGGTCCAAAGCGGGTCGCCCGGCCTCAGCGCCAAGAGACGCGCCAAGGCGACTCTCATCACAGTGCGATCTTTCAGTTCTTTACTCGACCAGTAGACCAGTCGATAGGCGTCGAGTTGTTGAAACTCGTCGGTGGCCAGTGGGGCCGCCTTTTGGGCATAATCGAGAGCCGATTTAAAATCCTTCGTGTGGTAAAGAATGCTTGCCATTCTAAAGTGAAGTTGGTAGTTGTCAGGGTTGCGCTGGAGGCCTTCTCTCAGGATGGAGAGAGCCTGCTGAGACTCCTCTTGGCCTTTGTACAAGTCCCATGCGAGGTTGTCGTAAGAATCAACAATAGACGGATCGAGGAGGCTGACCATTCGGAGCAGAGGGATCACCTCCGTCTGTCTTTCAGAGGCGACGGATTGAGTGTCGAGGACCTCATGGTAGAGGTCCATTTTGAACCATAAGTAACGGGCTAGAATCGTTCGAAATTCGCCGACGACGTCCAAAAGGATGTCGCTTCGGGTTCGGGGTTGGTCCGAAAACGAGAGAAGACTCTGGTGGGCGCTCTGCATGAAGAAGCCGCTGAGTACGGCGAGACACCAAAGCGACGCGATTCCCGCCTTGAGCCTCACGAAATTTTTTCCTGTTTCACGCCCCTGTTGGCGACCCATCCGAGAAGAACGACGAAGATGGTCCATAGCGTCAGCCAGAGATTGGAACGCCAGATCTTTTTGGGGCCGTCGGAATCGTACCAAGGGCTCGCGAAGAAGTCGCGTGTCATCATTTGGGCGAGTTGAGGCGGGGCTTCGCTATCCGAACCGGAGTGCGCGTGGTCGTGTCCAGCGTGTTCGTCAGGAGATTCGTTTTCGTGACCGCTATGGCTGGCGTGCTCTTCGGGTGTCTCGTTTTCGTGGCCCGGGTCCATGAGCGACTCGGTGGATGATTTCTGGACGAACGACACGAGTTTGACTTCGAAGAGAAGAGTTGAGTAGCCCGGGATAGGGCCTTGGGTGATGGCACCGTATCCTAGGGCAGGGGGAACAGTCAGTTTGCGAACTTCACCTTGTGACATGCCGACCACTCCTTGACTTAAGCCAGGAATGACATTCTCGGAACCGACCTGCATTTCGAAGGTTTTTCCCTCCGCGGTGGCGTCGATAGGCTCACCAGTGGACAAGGTTAAACGGTATGTGATGTCTATAGTGTCACCCATTTTTACCGTTTGCTCGCCTTCTCCGCGAACCAGGGTTTCCCAAGAGACTTTGGCCTCTTGCGCCTGGCAAAGGATTCCCGTCAACAACAGACAGAGTACAAGCTGAAAACGTCGATTCACAGGTCGATCCTCTGAAAAAGCAGTTTAGCGATGAGCATCACAAGCACGACCCAAACTAAACCGTAATAAGTCATGGACAGGAAGTAGCCAGGTGGAACCGACAGTTGGTGAACAACAGGGTCTTTGAGCGAAAACACCGCTAGGTTGGGGACGATGGACTTTAGGAACGTGGCGAGGCCGGCGGACGCTTCGCTGCCTCGGTCTTCTACTAGGAACATGTTGATGAAGGACGTCGAAAGACTTCCAACCACGAAGGCGCCCACTCCGATGGTACCGGCTAAAGCCGGACTGCATTTGATGGAAAACATCATGCTGATGGCCGCGATGACGGCGGCCTGCAAGAGATAGCCGTAGACGGCGATAAAAAGCCCGAGTTCGAGTTGACGAGTGAGCAGCGAGATGGAAAGGGACAGGGAGATTCCCAAGAACACCATGCTGCCGGCCAGGAGAATGACGATGGCCAAATAGTGGGCGACCAGGAATCCCCCTCGAGAGATCGGGCGCGCGAGAATCGGGTAAAGGCTCCTGCTCTCTAGATCTCTGGGGATCGCTGTTGAGCCGAGAAAAATAGCGAGTCCTACGGCATAGTAAGCGATGATTGTCAGGCCGAAATCGGTGGCCACTCGTTGAAAGGCGTTCAGGCCCAAGCTCAAAGCGTTGACGTAGGCAGGAAGCATAAACAGAATTACGGACAAAAAGAGAGTCGCGAGGTGAGCTTGCCTTCGTAAGTTTCCAAGCAGGTAAAGCCTGCAGAGCTGAAAGATCGCCTTCATGCCGCACTCTCCTCGGAAGTCAGTCGAAGGAAAAGCGCTTCCAGACTCTGACGGTCGGTCCGAAGTTCTACAATCTCGGCTTCGTCCTGCTGCACCTGCTTTAGAATCCCCGCGGACTCAGAACGTGGAACGGTGCGGCGAAAGGAACCGTCCGGCAGACCTTCCCATAAGGATGTGTCGATGTCGGCGATCTTTTTTTCTTGGGGCCTGATCGAGACCGTGCAGCGCTGACCGCCGCCGAGCAGTTCGTCGAGAGGCCCGGAGGCACGCAAGACTCCTTGATGGAGGATGGCGACCGAATTGCAGATTTTCTCGATCTCCTCGAGATGATGACTAGAGAAGAAAATGGTCAGACCCTGCTGCTCCTTGAGTTGCGCTAGAAGGTTCAGGAGATTGGCTTGAGCCTGAGGGTCTAGACCCGAAGTTAACTCATCGAGAACTAAAAGTTCAGGTTTGCCCAGCAGAGCCAGAGCGATTCCGAACCTTTGCTTCATTCCTTTGGAAAACTCGTTGATTCTTGACTTGCGGCGCTCCCACAGACCGACCAGTTCGAGGACTTCCTGGATTCGTGGTTTGTGCTCTTTGGCTGGGAGGCCGGCCAGAGTTGCGTGGATTTTCAAGAGTTCCTCAACGCCCATGAATTCGTGATAAAGGGTAACCTCTGGCAAAAAGCCCAAGCGTGCCCTAGCTTCCAGACTTCCACAAGGATGACCGAAGACAGAAACCGACCCCGAGGTGGCTTTCACAAGCCCCACCAAAATCTTAATGGCCGTTGACTTTCCCGCTCCGTTAGGGCCCGCGAACCCGAAGATCTGGCCTTTAGGAATATTAAGGGTCAATGAGCGGAGAGCTTCGCGGCTCTCTCTCCGAGTCTTGTAGGTCTTACAAAGTTCATCAAATTTGACTGAGTTTTCAGGCACTGTTACTCCTGGTTCGATTTATAAAACCACAGATCTTTCAAAAGTTCCAGAATCAGCGGTTTAGGGTCGGCATTGGATAGGTACTTGGTCATTGCTTTTTGTCATCAGCTTCGAGGCGCCTGACGGTGATGTCAGGCGGGACTCGTTCCCGTGGACTGCCCAGGCTTGAGAACCAACATTCTTCTGTTCGGCCGTAGATACAGCTTCCAGGTTGGAGGGTGTCAAACAGAGTCTGCGGCGCCACAGGTCGGCCCGATGAACAGACAACCCAGCCTTCGTAGAAGTTTCTTGTCAGCTTGGGCTCCGTATGCGGAGTTACCGCCGAAGAGCCCATCAATTGGGATGCCAGACCTAGGTCTCGCAAACCTTGGCGCAAACCAGGCAGATCGAAGCTTGCGTCGTGGAGGACGTGGAGACGATAGCCCCGCCGGGCGAATTCTTTCACTATCTCTGAATCTTCGGGATGATCGAGGACGATTCTCGTCCCCGGTCGGCAGAGCGAGAAGATGTCTGTCCACCAGGGAAGCGCGACCCTAACGGCATCTTCACTCATTGGCCTAGTTCATCGACCAGAAAGGCCGCGTTGTAGACTTTTTTGAGTGCTTCGGACATGCCTCGGGCATCGACAGAGATGGCCCGTGATGTGAGGTCTTCGTATGCAAAGTCCAACACCAGCGAGGGTAGGTTACCGTCGAAGATGAGACCTACAAGTTCGCCTTTGACATTCACGACCGGGGATCCGGAGTTTCCACCGGTGATATCGGGAGTGCTGATAAAATCGAAAGGAGTGGACAAGTTGAGAGTAGACTCGGCAGCGAGCCAGCTCTTGGGGACCGTGTAGGGAGGAGCTTGCTGGAAGCGTCGACCTTTAGCGAAGAGATCCCCGAAGGTTGTGAAGGCGGGAAAGGTCTCGTCGCCCACCCGGTAGCCCGCGACGGGCCCGTAGGCCAACCTCAGAGTAAAAGTGGCGTCTGGATAGCCGGAGGTGGTCCCGAGTTCGAATTCCAGTTGCGCCAAGTGACCGTAGGCGTCTTGCAGCGGGCCGCTGACTTCTTCTTCGTAGCGAGTCCGGACCCCGCGGGCCGCCTCGTCAACAAGGATGGCCAAGGCGATCATCGGGTCGCCGCCGTCGTCAGTCGACTTCCAGAGATGTTTGCGCCGGTCTACGTCCTCAAGGGTGCTCCCGTCAACAAGTTCTCGAGCACGGGTCATCGGGGATTTTCCGTCGAGGATGGAGTCCACGAGTGGGTCGCCGGCCCCCCGCAGTTCCACCAAGAATCCAAGAGAGTCCGCGAGTTTGGCGGTTTCGAGATTTTTGTAGATGGGAGCAGAAGAGAAAACCTCTTGCTCTAACGACTCAAGGTTTGAATCTCGGTATTCTCGCAATCTCTCCCCGCTCGGCTTCGTTAGCTCGGTTCGATACCGCACGATATCGCGTGCCAGCGAAAAGAGTTGCGACTGGAAAGCCTTGCCGGCCTCCAAGAGATAGTAGTCTTGGTAAATTTCGCGCAGAGTTTTGGTGGCGGCGTCGAGATCAGCGTATGGATCCCCATACTTTGCCTGGAGTTCCGGCCGCTGTTGGAGGGACTTCCTGACTTTCGCCTCGTGAGCCGCTTTGTTGGCAAAGAGAGATGGATTCTGCAAACCTTCAAGGCCCCCGAGGTAGGCCTTGCGCGAATTCTGATAGCCGAAAAGATCGTCTTGGGCCCGACGCTTGTTCTCTGGGCTCCGCTCGGCGAAGGTGTTCAGCAGAACCTCGGACCGTCGAAGAGCCTGAAGAGCCAGCGGATATCGAACATCTCTAAGATAGGCGAGGTCGCTGACGGTGTTCAATCGGTCGGTTCGGCCGGGATGACCACTGACGAAAGTCAGGTCGCCCTCCTTCAGCGGCTCTTTGCTCAGGCGCAGGAAGTCTTTAGGTTGGACCGGTTTCCCGTTCTCGTAGACCCGAAAAAGTGCCATGTCGAGGCAGGTTCGGGGATATTCGAAATTGTCCGCATCCCCACCGAAAAACGCGATCCCGATTTCCGGCGCGAAGACCAGTCGGACATCGGTGTACTTTTTGTAGCGATAGAGATGGTAGGCGCCTCCCCGAAACAGGGTGACGACATCGCTTCGCAGACCCGTTTTCTCCAGGGATTCCGTTTCCAAAGCGCTCATGACTTCTCGGCGGGCCGCCTCCGCCTCTTCGGCAGAGGACGTGCCTGTGACCGCGCTCTGCACGGTTTGGGTAACATCTTCTATCTCGTAGAGGACGTTCAGTTCGAGGTCCTTGGCCGGCAGTTCCATCTCAGGGGTCCGCGCTAGATATCCGGTGGTGATCAGGTCGGCGTCGGCACTGCTCAGCTTTTGCACGGCGTCGGCGGCCACGTGATGGTTGGTCAGAACTAGGCCGTTGGAGGACACGAACGAACCGGAACCGCCATTGTTGAAGCGAACCGACGACCGCTGTAAGTGATCCAGCCATTCCTGCGAAAGCTTGACGCCATGGTCGGCTTCGATCTTGGCGATGGGCGGGCTGTTGTAGAGCCACATACCTTCGTCAGACCAGACGCCAGACGTCATCAGTAGAGAGGCGAACAAAGAAAGAGAGAAAGCCAAAAGGCGTCGTCGAGGAGTCTTCATGAGAGCGATTTTCTTCTCAAGGAGAGTTGAAGCCTTCCGAAGCCGACCGCTCAACGTGGACGGCTGAGATATGTTTCGCAAAATTTTGAAAATCTCGGTAAAGCGAAGCCGACTAGCAGGAATATCCCCCCCTTTCCGATAAACCGCGCGAACTATCGACCGGGGGACTAGCGAACTGTCAACCCGGTATTCAACCAGGAGACCGTTCATGCGAAAACGCGCTTTACAGTACTTAACCCTTTTTCTGATGGGTTTTGTGGTCATCGGTTGTAACTCCACGAGCACCGTGGACCCACAACCCGTACCGCAGAATAATCCCGTCGTATTTCCCGGCTTCACATTCCCTCTCGTGGACTTGGCCGGGGGCATCATCCCGCTCCCTAACAATTTTCTTCTCGATCCCGCCACCGGGCTCGTGAACTTCCCCGGCGAAACCGACGGCCCTGAAGACAGCACCATCAACGCTGTCAATTCGTTGGACGGTTTTTCCACCACCGGACCCATCATCATCCCTTTCCGAGGGACTGTTAAAACGGACACCGTCAACAGCGACACGCTTCCTGTTTACGATTCCGCGACCGGCGACAAGGCATTGGTGAGCTACTCATTCTCCAGCACCACGGCCGGAACGGTCGTAACCATCAACCCGGTGCTGCCCTTGAAGCCTGGAACCACCTATGTGGTCGTTTTGACTCAAGGCATCATCAGCGCGCTGTCCAACACGCCCATTCTATCCGATAACGCCATCCTCTTGCTGCAACGTACCGCCCCCCTCGTGGACGGAAATGGCAACTCGCTAGTTAACGGCTTAGATAGTGCCACGGCTCAACGTCTTGAGCCGGTCCGTCAGGCCAACCAGGCCGTCATCGGCGCCGCGGAAACCCTCACCGGCACCGCCCGAGCCAACATTCCCTTCGCTTTCGCCTTCACCACTCAGACGCTGTACGAAGCGCTGCCCCAGGCACGCGCCCAAGTGATCAGTGCCAACAAGGGACTCGTGAATGTTAACCCGGGTGGACCTTTCCCCATCGCTACCAGTGATGGAACCCCCGGCATCCCCACGATCGCCCAAACTTACGCCGGCCTCCCGGCTCCCACCAACCTGGCGCCGAACAACGCCATCGGCAGCATTTACGCCGGTGTCGTGGCTGCTCCTCAGTTCCGTCAAAACCCATTAGAAGACTACTGGGCTCAACCACCGGTCAACCAAGGTGATCAGAACATTCCGTTCTTGCTTTTCACGCCTAGGCCGACCCCGACCAACCCCGGCCCCTTCGCCACGGTCATCTTTCAGCACGGTCTTAACCGTAGCAAAAACGACCTTTTTGTGTACGCCAACGCTTTCAACGGCGCCGGCCTCGCCGTCATCGGCATCGACATGCCGTTTCACGGCAGCCTGAAGGCTGACCCCAGTGGTGCTGACGGTGTCGGTTTCATCAACCCCTCTAAGCCCCGTGTCTTCCGAGACACCTTTCGCCAGAGCGTCGTTCATCTCTACGCTCTTAACCAAGCTATCGTATCGGGTCAGACCGACCTGAACGGAGACACAGCGCCCGAATTGGCTCCCATTCCTCCTTTCTTTGGCGGAACGTCCTTCGGCGGTATGGTGGGAACCCTGTTCACCGCCACCGAGCCTAACGTCTCGCGCTCTGCTTTCAGCGCGATCGCGGGCCGAATCGTCACCACTCTCCTCTCATCACCTACCGCTGGACCTCCCGTTCTCTCCGGCCTTGCCGCGGCGGGCGTGGTTCCGGGAACCGCTAGGTTCGGTCAGTTCGTTCTGGCGACCCAAGCGGTGCTCGACGATGTCGACCCTCTCAACTACGCGGCTCCGGCCATCAGCGGAACCCTCCGCGGCGGTACCGGCGTAACGGCTTTGCAGCAGCTCAACCTCCAAGACACGGTTTTGCTGCCGTCGACCCAGTATGACTTGGCCAACGCATTTGGTCAGGGTGTATCCACCCCGCCGTTCGCACAGGTCAATGCCATTGTTCCGTCGCCTCTGATCGCTCAGGCTACCGCGACTCTCTTGGATCCTTACGCCGGACCCGGCATGTATGAGATTCCTGGTGCAGAGCACGCGGCTATCCTGGCTCCGCAGTTCGGACCGACCGCGGCTATCCTGACGCAGTTCATCGGATTCCTGGGAACGGGCAATATCGTGCCGGTTCCCGGCCTACGACCCTAAATACCGGGAAGCGCATCTCTTTCTAAGAGAGTCGTTTCACCAGAAAGAGGGCTCGGTGAGTGATCACCGGGTCCTCTTTTTTTTTGAGGACTACGAATTTCAGCACGCTTTCAGGCGAGTGACGTATCCTCATCCTATCAGTCGCACACGAACTCCTCGCCACTTGTAAGATAGGACAAACGCTCGATGAACATCTCCACTCAAACACCGGCCCTCTGCTCCCAGAAGCTCAAGAAAGTTCTTTTCTTGAGTGACCTCGATGGGACTTGGTTGTCGAAGAAGCCGGAGAACCGAGCCAAGCTGGATCGTGAAGTCTTGGAAATCAGGGATACCTACCGCGAAAAAGGCGTGGACTTAGAGTTCGGATACATCACCGCTCGTCCCCCGGAGCGCGTGGAGAAGGAGAACCTTCCCACTCCCGACTGGACCATCACCTACAACGGCGCGCAGATCAATCAGGGAGATCCCGGAAATTTCGCTGCCGAAGGCAACTTCGCAGCCGAGCCGAGCCTAGCTCTTTGGAACGAAAAGAATCAAGCCACCGGTTTCTCGGCTTCAACCACGCTATCCGAACTCACGACGTTACTCCAAGACGAGAAGTTTTCGAACCTACAGTTTCAGACAGTGGGTCAACTGGTGGAGAATCCCGCCGCCGACGCTAACGCCTTCGCCACAGGCCTCTGTTTCTCACTACCCAGCGTATCTCTCACCGAAGCTGAAATGGCCGACCTCAACGCCAACGGCGTGGCGGACATCCTCGAAGAGGAGACCTTCGCGGCTCCACAGCAACTCAAAGACTTGGCATCAGCCCTCGACGAAGCGCTCGATCGGGCCGGCGTGGGACACGAGGTCTCGCCTCCCTATCTCTTTCACGGGAAGCCCTACGCGATGCTGGATGTCGCTTCACCCCTGGCCAACAAGGGTTCCGCTTTAGCCTTCCTTCAGCAGCGAGAGGGCGTCAGTCCGTCACACACCATCGTGGCCGGAGACGGGGTCAACGACATCTCCATGATGACGGCTCTGAACGGTGTCGACGAGGGTCGCCGGGCCATCGTGGTAGGCGGTAATTCGATGCTAGTGGCCGCCGCGTCTAGGCTCAAAAATTCTATCATCCAGCCCGCTGACCAAGATAGCTCCTTGGGAGTCCTCGACGGCTTGCGTCAACACCTAGAAGCCATCATCGCTGAGTGCTAGGCTAGATTTTTAACTCAAGTCTATCTAAGATAATCTCCAGTTGCGGGAGAACATCCAGATAGTCGCATTCTCCTTGGGCCAGACGGTTCTTGAGCCGCGTCCACTCCCCTCGCGAAGATTCGAGGCGACGACGAACAGTGTCGAGAGTATGCTGCTCAAAGAAGTGGACTTCCCCTGACGGAGGTCGACTCACGGATTCATGGGAGGCCGACTCAAGGTCGGCTAGGAGTTCATCGAAGCCCACCCCAGTGAGAGCCGAAACCGAGTAGACCGGAACCTCGCGCCGAAAGACGCGCAGAGCCGAACGAAGACCGGCGACTGTGGCCTTGGAGTTGCCGAGGTCAGCTTTGTTGACAGCGATGATGTCCACTTCCTCCATGAGGCCGCGCTTGATGCCTTGAATATCATCACCCGCACCCGGAAGAGCAACCAGTAGGAGCCGATCAACCAAGTGCCTGGCCCCGATCTCGGACTGCCCAACCCCCACGGTCTCCACGATGACTTTGCTGTAACCGGCGCGTTCCAAAAGAGAGCACATAAGATGTGTGCGCTTGCCGAGGCCACCGAGTGTTTGGCGGGTGGGCGATGGTCGGATGAAGACGTCCGGGTGATGAGCGATCCGTCCCATTCGGGTCTTGTCGCCCAAGAGACTGCCGCCGGTACGTCGGCTACTGGGGTCGATGGCCAAGACGGCGATCTTCGAACCGTCTTCAAGCCAGGAGAGAACCAGACGTTCGATAACCGTACTCTTGCCCGCGCCGGGTGGACCGGTGATCCCTAATCGGTAGGATTTCGGAGCATCCCCGAGTTGAGAAAAAAGGGTGAGACATTGCGCCTGGTGTTCCGGGAGGTCCGACTCTACTAAAGTCAGCGCTCGCGCGAGACTGCGTCGATTCCCCTCGCGGACGAGTCTGGCGAGTTGAGAGATTTCTGGAGCGGCGGACATGGGAGGGTCTTCGCAGGTCGGGTGAAGTCTTCCCTTGCGCTGGAATCTCCGTCTCGCCCCACTTGGATTGTGCTTCTCATGTGAGGAATCTCTTCGCACGGGTGCGAAGCCTTCATCACTCACGGAGTCTCCTCTGTGACTCCTAGTCGCCAACAAAGGGCAGGCCATCGATCGCCTTTTCGCGGCTACACACAGATCGGCGGTAACACGCCTAAAGAAACGAGTTGATAACCAGTGGGTTGGATGTCTCTGGGCTTACGACAAGCCACGGAACGCTCCCAAGGAGTCCTACCATGCGAATGCCAACACCTATTTTGTTCGTCGCTGTGACGCTGCTACTCGTAATGAGCGCGGCGGCGCTGCCGTCGCCGGTGGGCCGAGACCGACATCACATTGTGGCACCCAACGAAACGTTGAACCAGATAGCTCGACAGTACGGCCTGGCGCCCGACCACATTCAGTGGGCCAACGATCTCAGCGACCGGCGACCGCCTAAAGCGGGTGACGACCTCCTGATCCCTTTGCGGCGCATACCGCCGTTCACTCCGAGGGAGTCGACGGCCATCGTGCTCAATCTTCCTGAACGCATGATCTATCTGTTCCGTGGCGGGTCGGTGGCCAAGTATTGGGGAGTTGCGATCGGCGCTGACGTCTACCCGACACCGGTCGGGGACTACCGGATCATGGCCAAAGAGAAGAATCCCACCTGGGAGCCACCTAAATGGCTGGAGAAGAAGGCTATCCCCCCGGGTCCCGATAACCCGTTAGGAGACCGTTGGATGCAGATCACACCAGATATGGTGGGAATTCACGGCACCAACAACCCCGACAGCATCGGTGGTGTGGCTTCGCTCGGCTGTGTTCGCCTCTATCCCGAGGCTATTCATGAACTCTACGACCAAGTGCCCGTCGGGACCCCGGTCTATGTCATCTACGATGAGATGCGCTTGGGTCAGGAAGCCGATGGAACCTTGGTTTGGAGTTTCTTCCCCGACCCGTATTACAAGCACATCGGCATCATGCAGGCCCAGGAGGCTTTACGGATGGCTCGTCGCGAGGGGAACGACGTGCTGGTCAGCAATTTTGAAGTGGAAGAACGTATGCGCGAGGCTCAGGGGGTGATCGCTCCAGTTTTCGGAAAACCGGTGGTTGTACGAAGGCAAGGGGAGGCGCGGGAAAACTCAGCGTTCCTCAAGCCCACCGGAAATTGGCTGGACGCCGCGGTTCTCGAGGAGCGCGGCTTTAAGTTGCGCGCGGACCAGAAAACGAAATCTCTTGAGATCGTCTCGCCTGACGGAAAAGTCGTCCTTTTCAACTCTCAAAAGCTACCTCTCAACCCGCTGCGCGTGCCCAAGGTTTTGGACGGTCCCCTGAAAATCGAAGGGCATCGGTGGAAGGGGAAAGCCTGGCTGCCGTTCCCTCTGGTCCTGGACTACTTTGCTGTACCCTATCGTTGGGACGTGAAAGCGTCTGTTCTCGAGTTCACAGACTGACATCCTGGAGTATCTCTAAGAGGTGCAGAGCAGCCTTGGGGATGACTGTCCCGGGTCCGAAAACAGCTACGCAACCGGCCTGCTCTAAAGCGTGATAGTCGGCTTGAGGAATCACCCCGCCGGCCAACACTCGGATGTCGTCGGCGCCCTCGGCCCTGAGAGCCTCGATGAGTTGTGGAACCAGAGTTTTGTGCCCGCCCGCTAACGTGGAAGCGCCTACGAGATGGACGTCGTTGTCAATAGCTTGGCGGGCGACTTCCGCGGGTGTCTGAAATAGGGGACCAAGATCGACATCAAACCCTAGGTCCGCGAAGGCCGCCGCAATAACTTTGGCGCCCCGATCGTGGCCGTCCTGCCCCATTTTGGCGACTAGGATGCGTGGGCGCCTCCCGACACGTTGAGCGAAAGCCTCGGTTGCCACAAGACATGCTTTCACGTCCGGTTCCTGAGCGCTCTCCTGCAGATAGACACCTGAGATAGCCGCCGGGGTCGCGTGATGCCGGTCGTACACTTTTTCCAAAGCTGAGGAGATCTCGCCCACCGTGGCTCCGACACGGGCCGCTCGGACTGCCACCTCGAGGAGATTATCTTCCGTATTGGATGCGGCCTGAGTGAGTTGAGTCAGCGCGTCTTCGGTGGCTTGAGCATCCCGAGTCTCCTTGAGACGTCTCAATCGCTCGATCTGCGAGTCTCGCACGGCTTCGTTGTCGACCTCTAAAAGTTCAAAGGGCTGACTGGGATGCGGCGACCGGAATCGATTGACCCCAACGAGAACGTCTTGACCGCTGTCGAGACGGGCCTGCTTTCGAGTGGCCGCTTCTTCAATTCTTTGTTGGGGGATCCCCTTGGCGATGGCCTCGGTCATTCCGCCGGCCTCTTCGATCTCTTTAAGGTGTTCGCGGGCCTGCGTAATCAAATCGTGTGTGAGTTTTTCCACGTGATGCGATCCTCCGAAGGGATCGACGGTGAGACAAAGGTCGGTTTTCTGGGCGAGAAACAGTTGCGTGTTGCGTGCGATGGCCGCGGAATAGTCGCTGGGCAGGGCGATGGCTTCATCGAGGGCGTTGGTGTGTAAAGATTGAGTTCCCCCCAGCACCGCGGCAAGCGCTTCGAGAGTTGTTCGGGTGACATTGTTGAGGGGATCCTGTTCTGTGAGGGACCATCCAGAGGTCTGGCAATGGGTTCGCAGCATCAGGCTTTTTGAACTTTTGGGTTCGAAAGTTTCCATCAGACGGCACCACAGGTAGCGCGCAGCCCGCAATTTCGCCACCTCAGTAAAGAAGTTCATCCCGATTCCGAAAAAGAACGAGAGCCGAGGGGCGAAATTGTCCACCTTGAGGCCTGAAGCGAGCCCCGTTTTCACATACTCCAGGCCGTCGGCGAGGGTGTAAGCGAGTTCCAGGTCGGCGGTGGCTCCGGCTTCCTGCATGTGATAGCCGGAAATGGAAATGGAGTTGAACTTCGGCATCTCGGTTGAGGTGTAAGCGAAGATATCGCTGATGATCCGTAAGCTTGGCTTGGGCGGGTAGATGTAGGTGTTTCGCACCATGAACTCTTTGAGGATATCGTTTTGAATGGTGCCGGTCAGTTGCTGGTGTTCTACGCCTTGGCGCTCTCCGGCCACGATGTAAAGTGCCATAATCGGAAGCACAGCGCCGTTCATGGTCATGGAG
>JBBKWP010000224.1:0-10773 GCA_037968995.1 Candidatus Xenobia bacterium | reverse complement strand
TGATTGTTGAAGCGATGGTGGACGAGGGACTTTCAAAAGAGGAGGCGAGAGGTCGGATCAATCTTTACGACGTCGACGGCCTCATCGAAAGCACCCGAACCGATCTCAGCCCCTCTCAGCAAGTGTATGCCCATTCTTACTCTGCGACCTCGGACCTGGCCGAGTCTGTGGAACTGACGAAGCCGACGATCTTGATCGGAGTCAGTACGATGGGTGGACTCTTCACGGAGAAGGTCGTGAAAGCGATGGGACGACTCAACGAACGACCTATCATCTTCCCTCTCTCGAACCCGACCGAAAAAGCCGAATGCACTGCCCGACAAGCCTACGAGTGGACCGAAGGACGCGCTCTTTTCGCCGCTGGGGTTCAGTTCCCGGACGTGGAATTAGATGGCAAGACCTATCTGCCGGGCCAAGCCAACAACTTCTATATCTTCCCGGCCGTTGGTCTCGCGGTGTACGCCACGCGGCCCAAACGTATGGACGACAAAATGTTCATCGCGGCAGCGCGGGGCAGTGCCAACCAGATCAGTCAGGCCGACCGAGACAAAGGGCTTCTCTTTCCTCGGCAAGACGATATCCTTGAGACCGAGTTGACCACCGCGACTCACGTGGCCAAGCACATTTTCGACCGCGGAATGGCCACCGTCGAGCGACCATCGGACATCCGTGCGTGGCTGGAAACCCTCATCTACACGCCCTCATTCAAGAGCGTTTAGGATGGCCGATTCAGCGACTGAACAGCACACCATTCAGGACCTTCCCATTGGCATCGACGCCGAGGGATCGCGCCTCGAGTTTGACAGTATGGGCGAGGTGGAGGTGCCCGCGGACCGCTATTGGGGCGCCCAGACCCAGCGCTCATTAGAGCACTTTTCCATCGGGGAAGATCGCATGCCCAAAGCGGTCTACCACGCCTATGGAATCGTTAAGAAGGCTTGCGCGCTGGTGAACTCGGCCGCCGATCGTTTATCAGGCTGGAAGGCAGAAGTCATCGTTCGGGCCGCCGACGAAGCGATCGCAGGCCAACTGGACGGTCATTTTCCTCTCTACGTTTGGCAAACAGGCTCGGGGACCCAGAGCAACATGAACGTCAACGAAGTTCTCTCCAATCGGGCCATCCAGCTCCTCGGGGGAAAGCTTGGCAGCCAGCAACCGGTGGGTCCCAACGACGACGTCAATATGGGGCAGTCTTCTAACGACACCTTCCCCACCGCCATGCACATCGCCGCCATCATCTCACTCGACGACCGCCTCCTCCCCGAACTCGATGCACTCACATCCGTGATCGAAAGCAAAGCCCAAGATTGGATGGGAGTGGTTAAAATTGGCCGCACTCATCTTGAGGACGCGGTTCCGCTGAGCGTGGGTCAAGAGTGGTCGGGTTGGGCGGCCCAGTTGCGGGCATGCATAGCCGAGATCGAACACTCTCGCAAGGGACTCTACGAGCTCGCCCTAGGTGGCACCGCGGTGGGGACCGGGCTCAATGCCCCACCGGGGTTCAGCAGGAATGTGGCGGCCAAGATCGCCGAACTGACCGGCAAACCGTTCGTCACCGCCCCCAACAAGTTTATGGCTCAAGGTTCTCTCGATGCCACTGTTCGCGCCAGCGCCGCGTTGAGAGGCGTCGCGGTGGCCTTAATGAAAATAGCCAACGACATGAGGTGGCTGGCCTCGGGACCTCGCTGCGGTTTCGCCGAACTGAAACTGCCGGATAACGAGCCGGGCTCGTCGATCATGCCCGGAAAGGTCAACCCCACTCAGTGTGAGGCGATGGTCATGATCGCCATTCAGGTGATGGCTAACGACGGAGCTATCGCCATGGGGGGGAGCCAAGGCAACTTCGAACTCAACGCCATGCGGCCACTGTTGATCAGCAACTTTTTGCATTCGGCCACTATTTTAGCCGACGGTTGCGAGAAGTTTCGCAGATACTCGGTGGACGGAACCGAACTAAATTTAGAGAAAATTAGCGCCTACGTCGACAACAGTTTGATGTTGGTGACCGCCCTCTCGCCCGAAATCGGTTATCAGAATGCGGCTCACATCGCTGAGAAGGCGGCGGCGGAAGGAACAACCCTGAAAGTCGCTGCTTTGGCATCAGGCCTGATCACGGAAGCAGATTACGACCGCATCATTGTTCCCAGCCAAATGATTGGGCAGGGTTTAGCGGGCGCATAAGTCCGCGCTGCTCCACGAGAGCGTTTGCGGACGGTCCGCCTCTCGTCTTTTTTGCCAGAATGTTCACAGAACACCTCGCTTTTTTAACATTCAAGGTTGCCTCGTCTATCGCTGGGTCACTTCGAGTGCTTATGCTGTTGAAGAATAAGAATAAAGGAATAGCCATAATGAAAATTTTAACAGCACAAACCAACAGTTCCTACCCGTACCAGGGCCAGAAACTCGAAGCCTCGGTCACCTCACCTGAGTCCACATCTTCGGCGCCTGTCGAGTCTTTCCGATTCAGCGGTCATACCAATGTCAAGGAGGGACTGATTTCAGGCGTCCTTGGCGTGATCCCGTTAACGGGTGCGGCTTATAACTTTGGCGCCGGCGTGCAGGCGGAATTCAACGGCAACGACTCGGCCGCGCCCCCCGCTCGCATCGGTATGGTGTCCAACCTCATCGGAACGGCCGCCCTCATCGGCGGCGCTTTCTCCGGTAACGGTATCGCCGTGAGCGCCGGCCTAGGCCTACTCGGAGTTTCAGGACTCACCGCCGCCTACGTCGGATCGCTTTAGCACCGCTTCTCTACCGAGACCGACAGAAAAAAAGACTCGGCTCACGCCAAGTCTTTTTTTCTTATGAGCGACCAGCTTCATGGTCGAAACCGCCGAAAGCTCATCGCCGGAACGAAAGTTAGCGCCTAACGTAGTCGCTGTTCTTTGTCACGATGGTGACGTCGTTCTTCTTGTCCACGACGGTGGACTGGGCGATATGACTGGTCCCGTCTTGCAAACTCGAAAAAGTGCAATCGATCTCCACCACCTCGTCTGGGCTATCGAGATAAGAATTGACCTGTACGGATTTCAGGGCCTTCTTGGAGGAGTCGTAGACGATCACGAACGCGTCGTTGGGTTTCAGGTAACTCTTGAAGGTAAGGCGCGTTTGCGAAGGACCTCCCGAAGTATCGACGGTCAGGTTGCCGCTCTTGAAAGCCGCTTCCAGCTTCTGAGGATCAGGATGGGCGTACGCCTGTACGAGTCCGCCGAGTTGTTTCAGAGAGTCTTTGAACTCTCCAACCTTTCGCTCCTTCACCCTCTTTCTCAGGGGTCCACGAACCTCTTTCTGGGGAGCATCCAGTTCGCTCGTTTGAGTTTTAACAGGCTTTCCGGAGCCATCGAGGCTAACGGTGGAGACTGTCGTTTGCTTCACCTCACCACCCACGCTGAGAGTTTGCTGCTCTTGCCAGATGTAGTTCATGAGAGCGGCTTTGTTGCTCGTGGCGGAGGCCTTGAGGCCCTCCAAAGCGGCGGGTTGAGCGACAGCGTTCGCCGTCAGAAGTAAAGTGAAAAGGATCCAAATTCTTTGCATGCGCGCTGCTTCACGAAGGCATGGCCTTATCCTACCTTCTCGTTCACAGACCTAGAACCCACCGACCAACGTTTAACGTTAGCTCACTTCCCGAACAGGTTCTTCAAAAGCTCTCTGTCCGCGTCCCGGCTCAGCTTGACTTCACGGTTCATAGACGACAGCGCCGAACTCTGTTTTCTTACCTCGGCCCGTTCAGAGGCGAAAAGATCTGGGATCGGCTCCTCGGGGTCGAGATCGGGTGGTAACTGGAGCAAGTCTTGAAGTTGGTTCTTTTCCGCCCTCAGCGATCCCGTCTCCTGTCCCAAATTCGATCGAAGTTCGGCGTTACGTTTTTTCTGTTCGGCAATACTGTCGCTGAACCAATCGGCAGCCCCGGCGGCCTCCAGTTCTTCGCGACTGGACATGTTTTCGTACGGATCTTTAGACACGATTTCACCTCTTTTGAGCTCTAGCAGACTGTGGGGTCATTCTACTGAGACCTCGATGGACTTCAAAGGGACTTTCGCCAAACCAAGGCAGAGATCTTGCAGCGATCGACCTTCTCAAGACCAAAGACTACAGACCTAGGGACTGTCACCCTCCAAGTGGGATACGTCGTTCACCTGATGCAGGCGAATCTTGTCCGTCATGTACTCGATTGTGGTGAGACTTGTGTTGTCGACCATGATGGTCCAGTTCCCCTTCATGGGAGGTCCCACAACCTGCCAAACAGCGTTGCGGATGACTCCTCCGTGGGTGAAAATAGCTACCTCACACTCGGCCGGAAGCTCCTCGAGAAACTCGACAACGCGTCGATTGAGACAGTCCATCGACTCTCCCCCTTCGAGTTTATTCGTGTACGGTTCGTCCCACCAGGTTTTGACGGCGTTCGACTGCCCGTCGCTGAGCGAGGTCCAAGTCTGACCCTCGAACACCCCAAAGTTGATCTCTCTCAGACGGGCGTCGATCTTCATTTCGGCTTTCGGAAGAGCCAAACGACAGGTTTGCTGAGAACGCAACAGATCCGATGAGAAGACCGCATCAAACGTGCGCTTACTCAAACGCGAGGACAGGGCGCTGGCCTGTTTCTCTCCCAGGTCGGACAGAGCCACATCACTGTGCCCCTGCCATCGACCTTCGGCGTTCCAGAGAGACTGACCGTGACGAATCCAAGTGATTTTACGACGCATGAAAATGACTTATGGAAACGGTCTGCATACTCCTTGAGAGAGTCGCACTCCCGCTACGCTCGAACGTCAACTCCCGAAGGACCGAGCCTCGTCGGTCCCGTATTCTTCCTCATGAGTCACCATTTAGACACCTTACTCGTCCACGCTGGAGAACCGCACCCTCGCATCGAAGGGGCGGTGGCTATGCCGACCTTTGGCTCGGCTAACTATCTCTTTCAAGGTGAAGAGTCGTACGACGACCTCAAATACATTCGTCTGAACAACACGCCCAATCACCACGCTCTGGCGGAGAAACTCGCGGTAATCGAAGGCGGCGAAGCGGCCATGGTGATGGGGAGCGGAATGGCCGCTATCACGACCGCTCTGCTTTCCAACTTATCTCACGGCGATCATCTTCTGGCTCAAGACTGCCTCTACGGCGGCACCTACAGCTTTCTTCAGCAAGACATGCCGCGCTTCGGGGTGGAGACGAGTTTTGTTTCGGGGAGTTCGCCCGATGACTGGGAAAAACAGCTGCGCCCTAGCACTAAAGTTTTCTATGTGGAAGCCATGAGTAACCCCTTAGTGGAGGTCGCCGACCTGGAAGCGGTTGTGACCTTCGCACGGCGTCACAACCTAGTTACCATGATCGACAGCACCTTCGCGACTCCGTTCAACTTTAAGCCACTTTCCTTGGGATTCGATCTCAGTCTTCATTCTGCAACTAAGTACCTCAACGGGCACTCCGACATAGTAGCGGGAGTGGTGGTCGGGTCCAAGGACCACTTGAGGCGCATCGTTCATCAACTGAACCACTTGGGAGGCTCCCTCGATCCTCACGCGTGCGTTCTCCTCCATCGGGGGCTCAAAACCTTAGGATTGCGCATGGAACGCCACAATGCCAACGGACAGGCGGTAGCAGAATTTTTAGACGCCCATCCGGCCGTAGCAAAGGTCTACTATCCTGGACTTCCTCAGCATCCGGGGCACGCCCGTGCCAAAGCCTTATTTAAGGGCTTCAGTGGTGTTCTCAGCTTCGAGTTGGTGGGCGGGGTGAGGGCCGTGGACCGCCTGTTTGCCCGGCTCGAACTGCCCTTGATCGCCCCAAGCCTGGGCGGTGTAGAAACTCTGATCACTCGCCCTGCGACCACTTCTCACGCCGGAATGTCAGCAGAGCAGCGGGCCGCCGCAGGAATCTCCGATGGACTCGTGAGACTGGCGCTAGGGATAGAAAACAGCCAGGATCTGATCGACGACTTCGACCAAGCCCTACGGCCGTAACCGACCCACGCGAATTTTAGCTGTCGCCCAAGTCGAAACGATAGATGGGACGAAGATCGTCGTGGTCGTCGAGATCCACGTTGAGGTCCTTGATGATACCGTTGCTGATATCGTAGACCCACCCGTGGACTCGGGGACCATTCTCTTTCTGCCAAGCCAACTGGATAATCGACGTCTTACAGACATTGATCACCTGTTCAACAACGTTGAGTTCCACGAAGCGCCGTTCGCGCAATTTGATGTCTTCGATGGCGTCGAGTTCGGCTTGATGCAGCCTGTAAACGTCCTTGATGTGACGCAACCAGTTGTCGATCGCACCATAATGGACTTGGCTCATGGCCGCCGCGACGCCCCCGCATCCGTAATGTCCGCACACAATGACGTGTTCGACCTTGAGAACGCTCACCGCATATTCAAGAACCGACAGGCAGTTCATGTCGGTGTGCACCACGACATTCGCGATGTTGCGATGCACGAAAATCTCTCCGGCTAAGGTGGAAGTGATCTGATTGGCGGGAACCCTACTGTCGGAACATCCGATCCAAAGAACCTTAGGAGTCTGAGCCTCCGACAGCTTTTTAAAGAAGTCGGGATCGTGGAGCGAAGTCAGTTGAACAAACTGTCGGTTGCCGTCAAGTAATTTACGATAAGTATCGGTCATTTTCTGAGATTGCTCGAGTTGTGAATGATCCCTGCCGGTCCGGTTCGACTCGTGGGAACCCGAACTTAGGAAGCCCCCTCTTCGTTTAACCAACCCGGGATAGTTCCGCAAACAGACAGGAGTGTGCCCGGAAGATTTCGACACCCTCTTGGTGGGGTGAAAGGTGTGTATTTGTGAAAATTTTACTGAAGAGAGCTCTGGTTTTAGCCTGGCTGGCCACAACTCTCAGTTCGTGGTCGGCTCCATTGTTCCCAGACGTTCCCGACAATCATTGGGCTCGTGACGCGGTGGCCGCCCTGGCCGCCAAAGGCCTCGTCGAGGGCTATCCCGATGGAACGTTCAAGGGCGACCGCGCCGCCTCGCGCTGGGAGACGGCCATGATCGTGGCTCGTCTGTTGGCCAAGATGGAACAGGCTCACGGGACCTTCGCCACCAAAGCCGAACTCGACGAACTTCGTAAACTCACAGAGGCTTTGCGAGAAGAATTGGACGCGCTCGGTGTTCGGGTCACGAACCTGGAAGGTTCCACCGCGGTCCTCGACCAGCGCGTCAGCGAACTTGAGCGGTTGACCTTCTACGGCTACTCCGACACCCGGATGACCTTTCAAACTTTTGGCAACGACGGCAACGGCGGCGCCCCACTAGGACCGAACCCTGTTCCTTATGACCGAGCGGTCGGCACCCGAGTCGCCTCACCCTGGCGACCTCAGGTTCAAGGCGTTATCCCGGTCGTGGACTACCGGGTTGGCAAAGCTCTGACCAACGGCACCGGTTTCACGAGCCTGGCGGTCCTGGGCCTCAACATCAAGGTGAGTTCGGACGTAGACGCGGGAGCGGAGTTCGCCGCTTACACCTCCCAAGGAGACGCCTTCGTAGACGGCTATTGGGGAGCAGCGGCGCCCTTTCTGTCCAATCCTACGACGGCCATCGGTCCGGCGGGGGGCAATCTGGACAACGTGCCCTACACCAACATGACCCTCGACAACTTTTGGGTGACCCACAAGCCGAGTGGAACCAAACTGGTGGCGGGGAACATCAAGACCACCAGCATGAACTCCCTCGTCTACTCGGGAGAGCCGAACTTGCAGGTCTACGGACCCAAAAAGCTGCCAGGCTACGGATTTCAGGTTTCCGGGTCCCATCCGCTCGGCGCCGACCAATCCATATCTTGGGAAGTTCTAGGAACACGCCAAGGCGGTGGATCCTTATTCCAAGGCACCTCCTATCAAAACAACGTTCTGGCCGCCAACTTCGCCTATCAAGCCAAGCACGGCCACCTCCAGGCCGATTACGCTCGGTTCAACGAAGAAGCTCCCACCGGCGGGAACCTTCTGCAGGCGGGCCTGACCAATGGCCTCAACGTGGCCTACGGGGCTTCTGGTGGATGGGCCACCCGACAATGGGTCAATCCTCCTGGATACTTCGTCGGTCAACTCGACCCCACGGTGGTGGCTCAACTCGGTGCTCTGCCTAATTCTGCCGACAAACGTCCCATCGTCGGTTGGAACGCCACCGCCGACAACGCAATCGGCTTTGGCCCTGGCGCTGGAAACTACGGCCCACAACAACAGGAGGCCTACGCCTTGAGCGGCGGCTACAACTTCGCTCTGAGCGACTCCACAAAACTGACGTTTTCCGGAGATATCGGTCGCAGTCAATACCGTCCAAACCACAACAGCGCGTATGTCTCCACCGGAAACGCTCTGCGCGGTAATGTGGGGCTCGAACTCATGAACGGAGACTTGGACTTCGACCTCGAGTACCTCCGTGTCGACCCCAACTTCAGCCCCTATGGCTGGAACGGCAACCTGCTCGGAGCCCGGTTCATCAAAACCTTCAACTTCGTGGGCACCTACCATCTTTACGACAGCGGTAAGTTTCCCGAAAACCGCGAAGGCTTTCGTCTCAAAAGCAAGTGGGCGTTCAACCAGAAGGCCGGCAACGTATGGGCCAACGCCTCCTTTCTAGACCAAACCAAAACCTCGCTCTACGACGTGCGCGTCACACCGGGAGCCTTGGGCGCCGGGACACCGACTAACAGCGTGATCGGATTCGCTCCGGGTTTCCTTGACCCCGTCTTCTACGGTTTCGCCCATCCCAACATCTACGGACCCGGGTCGGCCAACTCGTTCACCGCTAACCTCGCCCCCCTTGAGAACCCCCGCGGTTCCGAGAACACCTACGATATCGGCGCGAACTATCACTGGAAAAAAGCGGGATTCAAACTTTCGGGCGGCTACACCCACACAGACCTCGTCCGTAAGACATCTCTCGCTCCTAGTCTGGGAGGCAGCCAGAACGCTGTCGACCTCGACACCGACAGCCTTGGACTCGAGTTGGCTTACCGAGCCACTCCCAAAATCTGGATAAACGGAGGATTTGACACCATCAGCGCCTCCGGCCATTACGATCCGGCCGGCCTCTACAACACATACGCCTTGGCCAGCGGCCAGTCGAACTTCAAAAACATCGACAGCACTCAGTTCATTCCCCATCTGGGTGTGGACTGGAACATCAGCGAAAAAACCCTGGCGAACATCACCGCCCGCCACTACGACACCAACGACAAAGTGGACCCGATCATCGCCACAACCACCCATCCCTTCAACTGGAGCGGTTGGCAGGTGAGTACGGAGTTCAAGGTGTCGTTCTAGGGGGGAGTCACTTGCTCACTGCCCTCTCCAAGAAACTTTCAGACAGCGAGCGTCTCTTCGCGGATCTCAAGGTTGGCACCACACGAGGAACAATCGCTGCGGTCTGGGTCTTCATTGAACTTTTTTTGACAGTAGTCACAACACCAGACCTTCGTCTTTTCAAGAAAAGCGGAGAAGACGTATAGAACGTAGTGGCCCTGAGGAGTTTCCGAGCAGTCGCCGACATCCTTGAGGCGCTTGAAGCAGTCTTTGGCTTCCTTGGAGCTGAGCTTGAGTTGCGAGGTGACGTCGGCGGTGGTGACCTTGCCTTTGAGTGTCTTCGCCAGACGTGTCACCTCTACGTCAATGTTGGCTGGGCTACGTCTTTTTGTGTCTTCAAATTCGTCCTTCACGGCCTTGCCCACGGCTCCGATGCCTTGGCGCACAGTATCAGTGGCCACGGCCATGCCCGGGTCTATCACTTTTTGTCCGATCATATCGGTGGCCTTATTGATGGTTTTGTCGACCGCTCCGCTAAAGACTTTCACGGCCGCATTCTTCACTTGAAACAGCAAGAACATTCCCGCCATTGCGAAGAGAAAAAGACAACCAACAATGATCAAAATGACGTGGGAAACTTCCATGCTAAACAAACCCCTTTACAGGCGGTCTTTCTTCCGCGCCACCCGGGGGACCTTTGGAAGGGGCTACTCCGACAGCCAGTCCCTCAGCAGGGCCAGTGCCTTCACCAGGAGACGATGTCGGCGGCAGATTCAGCGAGGTCTTTCAGTTGCTGGGCGTGGAGCGTGGTGCCGGGGGGATTGTTGGGATAGTTCAGAATCAAGAGCGCCGGTTTACCGTCTAGGGCCGCCGTCGCGGCGTCGAGGGCTTCGGCCGAGAGGCGCCAGCCTTGTTCGACAGTGCTTGGGATCCAACAGGTCGCAGGCCCCAGTATGGAGGCTTGAGAGTCCCTTCGATTTTCCTTAGGATCGCTAGACCCGGGCTTTCGAGGGCATGGCCCTCTGCAGAACGAACGTCGGAATGTGTTCTTCAAAACGAAAATCATTTTCTTCGATATCGGCGGCGTCGTGGTGGACGCGAACCTTCAAGACTACGATCGACTTGGGGCACGCCTTTTTGGGACAGAGCCCGAGAACATCAGAGAGGCCGCTTCCCACCTGGTCCCAGATCTCGAATGCGGTCGCATGAGTTCGCACAACTTCTGGAAGCTGATCGAGACCAGCCTCTGGTCACTAGGCACCGGACGACCGAATCAAAAAGCTGACCTTGGGGCCCTTTGGTCGGAAATTCTGAGTGAGAGCGTTGTGCTCAACCATGAGGTGATGGACATCATTGACGACTTGGTTGGGAAGCACCGCATTGGCGTACTTTCCAACGTCATCAAGGATCACGCGATCCTGCTCTCCAAACTCAAGGTTTACGAAAGCTTTGATCCGGTCGTTCTTTCCTGTCGGGAAGGGCTCCGAAAACCCGATCGCAAGCTTTATCGATTGGC
>JBBKWP010000223.1:0-26558 GCA_037968995.1 Candidatus Xenobia bacterium | reverse complement strand
GAGTGGGTTAGGCTTCTACCTTTCCGGCGGTGAGACCACAGAGGTTGTCGGGCGACTTCAGGCCTTGTTCGGAGACCAGGCCGAGGTTCGGGCGACTCGCGACCTTAAGAAGTTAGCTTTAGAGATCTTCGAACGCACGTTCACCGTGACTGGGGTTCTGCGATACCTGGCCCTCGGCGTGGCGGTGATCGGAGTTTTCCTTTCGCTGTTCGCGTTGGCTCTGGAACGAGAAACGGAAGTCAGAGTCTTGCGAGCATTAGGTTTTCAGACTTCAGAGCTTTTTCGATTGGCTCTTTTTCAATCCATGTGGCTGGGTTTAGTGACGGCCATCTTGGCCTGTCCTTTGGGCTTGGTTTTGGCCAACGTTATGATCACCGTGGTCAACCGGCGGGCCTTCGGCTGGACCATCAACTTTTTGCCGGATTGGGGCGCCAGTGTATCGGCAATGGCTCTAGGTTTAGGAGCTAGTCTTCTCGCTGGTCTCTACCCTGCTTGGAGATGGAGTCGCCCCGCGGTGGATGAAAGCTTACGGGAGCGTGAGTAGACGGAGGTGGCTGCAAGGCTTGGTGGGGCGCAAGGTCGAAGCCGATGGTTATCTTTAAGGAAATTCTGATTCTCACCCGTCGAGAACTCGTGTCGGCATTTCGGGAAACCAGCGTCGTGCTCTACTCGGTGCTCCTGCCGCTGCTGCTTTATCCCTTTCTCCTCTGGCTAATGGTCACGGCGCTGACCTACATCGATGGGCAACGCGAACAGAAAACTTTTCACGTTGCTTACGATGAGACTTTGGCCCAAGGGACGAACGCCGGATTTTTTCGATGGCTGGCTGGGCGAGACAAAATTCGCTTAGAAGCCGTGGACCCAAAGAAGAAGAGTGTTCGCTTTGACGCCTTACTCAGGAAGAGCGACTCCGCGGCACCGAACGAACTGGTGGTGGATTTTGTGGGAGACCGGCCGGATTCGCAGAGTGCTTCCCAGCGCTTGACGGAACTGGTCGCTGTCTACAACGAGTCGGAGCGTCGGGAATGGCTTCAAGAACACGACATCGATCCGGAGGCCGCCAAGCCGTTCGAGATCCAGGGACTTTCCACCGCGGCTTCAGGGGAGGTGGGAGGCTATCTTTTGGGCGCTTTGTTACCCATCGGCCTTTTGGTCATGATCGCTCTGGGTGGCGCCTATCCGGCCATCGACACCACCGCTGGGGAGCGCGAGCGAGGGACCTGGGAAACGTTGCAGTCCTGTGGTCCGAATTTGTTGTCTATCGTCCTTTCCAAGTATCTCTTCGTGACCTTGGTTTGCTGTATGTCAGGCGTCTTGAACCTTTTCGCGATGCTTGTCTCCATTCGATCCATCATCGCTCCACTGCTTCGAGAGAACAGTCAGATCACGTTCGACGTGGGTCCTAAAACGTTGTTGATCCTACTCTTGGGGGTCGTCTCGGTTTCGATGTTCGTAGCCGCCGCCTTGCTGCTCTGCTCCGTGTTCGCCCGAACGTTTCGTGAAGGTCAGGCGCTGACGACACCGATGTTCATGCTGATCGCGCTGCCCGTCTTACCGCTTTCAGACCCAAGTTTAGAGATGTCGGCCACTCTGGCTTGGGTTCCCCTGGTGAATCTGGCTCTGGTTTGGCGACAGGCGCTTCAAGGCACGTTCGTTCCCCTTCATCTCTTGGGAACGGCTCTCACCCAAGGGATCATGATCTCGCTCTGCCTCGGCCTTGGTGCCAGACTTCTAAAAAGTGAAGCTCTCATGAGCGGATCCGGTATCGAGCCCACCGCGCGGGGCATCTTGCGAGTTCTGAAAGGCGGGAAACGAGGATCATGACAACAGAATATCCGATTGCAGTGGAAGACCTCGTCAAGGTCTTCGAGGACGAAGGACGCGGCCAAGTCACGGCGGTTTCGAAGGTGACTTTCGCCTGCCGCCCAGGCGAGATTTTTGGCCTTTTGGGCACCAATGGGGCTGGGAAAACAACCACCCTGCGCATGCTCAGCACTCTTTTACGGCCGACGTCGGGAACGGCTCGGATCGACGGACACTCGGTGACGGACGCCCCTGATAAGGCTCGACGAGCGCTGGGATATCTGAGTACCACCACGGCTCTTTATCCACGTCTGTCGTGTCGTGAAACTCTCGACTTCTTCGCCCGCATCAACGGCTATCCCGAATCGGGCATCGCGGCGCGGGTCGAACATCTGGTGGAAAGATTCGGACTGACGGATTATGCAGACGCTCGAATCGAGCGATTATCTACGGGGATGAAACAGAAGGTGGCCATCGCCCGGACCGTAGCCCACGATCCTTCCGTGGTCATCCTCGATGAACCCACCAATGGTTTAGATATTCTCAACGTCCTGGATTTTCACCGTCTGATGCGCGAACTGCAGCAGGCAGGGAAAACCGTTCTTTTTTCCACCCACACTATGTCCGAGGCGGAGAAACTGTGTGATCGCATCGCCATTATCCATAGCGGAGAAATTCTTGCCTGCGGGACACTGAACGAACTCCGGGAGTTGTCTGGAGTTCACTACCTTGAAGAGATCTTCGTCTGGCTCCTTGAAAAGAACGGGCAAATGAGCCCTTCTGGTACGCCTTCACCTGGCGAACCCTCAGCGGAAGCCACGTGAACAGAGTTCTCCTGCGCTACGAACTGCTGGGTCTATTGAGAGACACCCGGACTTTGGTGCTCTCGGTCCTTCTCCCGATCATTCTCCTACCGGTGCTACTTTACACCTTGCAGGGCCTCGGACAGCAGCGCTGGGCTGGGTCTGGGAATGAAGATTACCGCTACGCGCCGTCCAAGACTCCCGATGGGCTGAAAGTATTCTCTCGTGCGGTGTTCGGATCCGACCCTTACCAAGAGCGCCTGGGAAAGGATCCTGAGTCGATGCTTGACCAGGGAAGTCTCGATTTCGCGATCCGCAGCAAAGCGCCCGAGAAGCTCAATTCGAAATTAGCGGTTGACCTCAAGAAGATTTTCCCCAGTATTTCTGCCCTAGTGGACGCAGAAACTCCTGGACGCCCGGTGATAGAAATTCTTTATCGAAGCGACCGCGACCGGTCCATGCGAAGTTTTTTCTCGGCCAGAGAGACTCTTGAACAGTTCCGTGAACAGACGCTTTTTCTTTACTTTTACGCCAAGGGAGCGGAGAATTTAGGAGTTCGCCTAGAAACCAGGGACGTCAGCACCGTGCAAGAGCGTGCGGCGAGAAAGTACGGGCCTGCGCTCTCTACCTTTATGGTTTTGATACTTTTGGGTGGGGGATCGGTCGCTGCCTTAGACAGTCTGGCCGGCGAGCGGGACCGAGGTACTTTAGTGACGCTGTTTCTGAGTTCTTTGCCTCGTGCAGAAATTTTGTGGTCCAAGTTTGTCGCGGTGGCTGTCATTTCGGTGGGTATCGCCCTGGTCCAGATGGTTAATCTCAGTGTCTACGTCCTCCTAGGGTGGGTCAAGATGCCCATGCAACTGGGATGGGTTCAAGGGTTCGGTATGTTGAGTTGCCTCAGCGTACTGTTCTTGGGGGAGGCGGTCTTCACGGCCGCTCTCTTACTTTATATCTCGGCCCGCAGTGGATCGTTCAAGGAAGCCCAGCTTTTCTTTTTCCCAGCCTTCTTAATTTCGTTCGCTCTGTCGCTCTCGGGACTTCTGCCTGGGTTGCCGAGTCGGTCTATTGTAAGCCTGGTGCCGCTGGCTGGACCGGGACTCTTGATCCCGGAAATCTTAGCGAACCGCGCGGAGTGGCCGATTCTCTTGCTGCAAGTCTGTGTGCACTTGGGTTTCGCTTACATGCTGATTCGCTCGACCTTGACTTACATCGATCGAGAAGAGTTTTTGGGAGGACAGCCTCCGACCGTCGGTAGGGCTCTTCGATTCCACCAGTTTTCGCAACGCGCGCTGCCATTTTTTGCCCTCCTGGGCGCGGCATTGATGGTGGTTCCAGCGAACTTCGCCTTCCTTTCGACGCTGCGGGGACAGGCTGTATTCAATCAGTTGGTGCTGTTTGGATTGGGTCCCTATCTTCTGCTCAGATACTTTGGCCAACCCTTCCGCAAAGTGGTGCCGATCAAAAGGGTGTCGTGGCCTATCCTAGTAGCTTGTTTGGCCCTTATCCCACTGGGCCAGGTAGCGGCCACGGGACTGTCTCACCTTTTGGGGCCCTTACTTCCGGCGCCGGTGAAGGCTCTAGAAGAGATGATGAAGCTCTTAGATCTGGAGAACACACCGGCCTGGCAACTCTACTTGATGATAGGAATTCTTCCGGGTTTTTGCGAGGAATTCGCGTTCCGGGGAGTCTTGCTACACGCACTCCATCGTCGATTTCCACCGTGGGTACTGGCGGCGGTGGTGGCCTTGGTTTTTGGCCTCTTCCACCTCAGTTTTTACCGAGTGTTTCCTACCGCGTATCTCGGCTTCTTCCTAGGGATCCTGACTTTGTCGACGGGCTCCTTGGTCCCGGCCATCTTGGTCCACGCTGGAAACAACAGTCTGGCGGTCTACGCTATGCTCCACGGATGGGATTTCGAATCGTTGAGTCCTTGGGTCTATTTCGTGGGCTTTTTGGGTCAAATCGTGTTGACCTATTTTGTTTATCGGTGGGGGCGCGGCTATCCGGGGACGTCCTGGGCCACGGAAGCGTCCAGGTAGTTTCTAAGATCTCCTGGAAATCGAACCTCAAATTGGTGCTCGGCGGTGGTGTCTATCAGTGCGAAACGAGTGGGGTCCTTGGAGTCCGGCCCCCTGCGGATCTCGGGTACGGCGTTCACAGCTTGGCGGGCGATGAGGTCGGCGAATACCCGTCCACGGGCTAGCCGTTTCACCAGCATCCGACAGGCGTCGCCTTGAAATCTTCGGTCCACTGTCCGAGGGACCTTGGCCAGCAGTTCCACGACCTCGATCATAGGAAGCTGCAAGATGTGCTCGATCTCCTCAGCGCTGAAGGCCGCCCGCGTTTCAAAATCTGCTAGCAGCATTCGCTAAACGGGGCCCGGGAGGGTTTGATGAAAATTGTGTTGGAGTCCACTAAATCCCGAGGACGATGGAGTTGAGGACGCAGTAGTAAAGGCACACACTACCAATCAGGACGCACACATGCCAGATACCGTGGTGATAGGGGAGGCTTTCACGGTCGTAGAGCGCGGCTCCTCCGGTAATGAGAAGGCCGCAGGCGGCCAGCAGGCCCAGGTTGGTACCTGTTAGTTTCGCATAGATGTCGGGAAAAACCAGCATCACCATCCAGCCTTGGGCGATGTAGGCGAAGACCGAATACAAGCCAAAGCGACTTTCGCTCCGCCACTTGAAGGTGGAGCCGATAATGGCGACGAGCCATGCCGCGGCCCACATTCCATAGCCCCGCCAACCTCCAACGAGATGGGCCATGAACGGTCCGTAACTGGCGGCAATCACAATGAAAATGGCACAATGATCGATGATACGAAGACGCCATTTTCGCTCTAAGCAACGACTATAGTGATAAAGAGTGGAGCAGCTAAAGAGCAAAACCCAGGCCGAACTGTAAACCGTCGAAGTGACGAGGTGCAGTGTCGAACCCTGACTCCAAGCAACCTTGAACATGGAGATGGCCCCGACGAATGCGAGCAGTACGCCCAGTCCGTGGGTTATCACGTTCACGATTTCTTCGGACGGGGTCTGATCGGAGATGGGGCAACGGTTGCGGTGTGACATGAGAATGTTCCAAAGGTATAGGAGTAAACCAACTAATTGGCGCAAGCCTAAAGAATTCCTCTACGTCAGTTTTCGGGAGCTTGCGACTTGGATGCCGTTGGTGACCAGATCAGGCCCGTGGAGCGGTTGGTCCGCTGTCGCACGCCCGCTTCCGTGGCGTAGTTGATCTGGGCGTAGAGTCCGAGGGATGAGGATCCTAGTCCGGTTGTGACCTGTAGATTATGCTCAGTGACGTTCGGCTTGGGATCGAGCGGAACGACCAACCAATAAGCCCGTAACCAGCGCGGAGAGAGATTCAGACTCTGGAACAGAGAGGGTTCCCACGCGTAGAGCAAGTGCTGTTCGGTGGGCGCTTTACCGTCTATGGCTAGTTTAAAGGAAGGAGGATTGGGCAAGAAGGCCTGGTTCTCCACCGGTTCGCTGTGCTCGAAAACCACAAGCTGCAGATTGGGGTTGGGCAACTCGAGTACTTTCGGACGCTCTAGCCGATGGGTTAGAAGAAGGCCCAGTGCGGGTGGGGTGTAGTAGAGCACCGAAAACCAGGTCCCGTCGGGATCGAGTAGATAGCTGCGCATCTTGCCGTTTTTTCTATACGGTTCTTGAGGGCCCGTCTCCGCGCCCATCGGCTCGACAAGAACTCCGTTGAAACGCAGACCTTTATCGGTCTCACGAAGCAACACCGGACCCATCATACTGTTGCCATCGAGGTCGGCGGCCATGAAACTGCCCAGAATGTTGGATTCGACCAACTGTCCGAGAGGGATATTGCCGGTTAGCATCAGCGAGGATGTCGGCATTGGAACCGTTGCGACGGGTACGATCTCTTCCACCGTAGTCGTGGTGAGCGTAACGTTCACCACTCCCCGTGAGACTTCCGTCGCTTTGATATCGCTGACAAGAAAGGGTGACGGTTGCGAGGGGGAAGGTTGCGCGCCGGCGACGCCTGTCAGAAGCAATAGAGCAACGACCGCTTTGAAAAGATTTTGCATGGGCGACGGCTTTGCAGGAAGGCGAGGAACCTCCTTCAGTGGCCTTTTGGGCATCGGGAACGAATGGTCGGGAAGCCGGCCGGATCTATTCCGCTCGGATTTGGCCCTGCCCCAGCACTTGGTATTTGTAGGTGGTCAACTGTTCGACCCCAACCGGCCCTCGGGCGTGAAGGCGTCCGGTCGCGATGCCGATCTCAGCGCCCATTCCAAACTCTCCGCCATCGGCGAATTGAGTGGAGGCGTTGTGCAAAACGATGGCGCTGTCGACGTCTCTCAAGAAGACTCGAGCAGCCTCTAGATCTTCGGTCATGATCGCGTCGGTGTGACCGGACCCGAAGGTGTTGATGTGCTCCACGGCCTCGCCTAGGCCGGCCACGATCTTCACCGAAATGATGGGAGCCAGATACTCCGTGCTCCAGTCTTCCTCGGTTGCCGAGACAACACGACGATCGATCCGTTGGGCCTCTGTGTCGCCCCGAACTTCGCACTCGGGCATCGTGTCGAGCAGACGGGGCAGCGCGCGGGGGGCGATGTCCGAGTCTATCAAGAGAGACTCGGTAGCGCCGCAGATGCCGGTGCGACGCAACTTCGCGTTCCTCACCACCGCTACGGCCTGGTCGAGATCGGCATCGCTGTGGATGTAGCAGTGGCAGTTCCCGTCGAGATGCTCAAAGGTGGGGATGCGACTGTCCCGGACCACTCTTTGGATCAGTGACTTGCCGCCTCGTGGGATGATCACGTCGATCAAGCCCCGAAGACCCAACATGATTCCCACAGCGTCTCGGTCTTGGGTGGGTACCAAACAGATCGCGTCGGGCGGAAGGCCGGAAGTTTCCAGAGCTTGTCGCATGAGGCTCGCTATCAGGCGGGAACTCTCAACACTGTCTGTTCCGCATCGCAGAATCACCGCGTTGCCAGCTTTGAGACAGAGGGCGCCGGCATCAGCGGTGACGTTGGGGCGCGATTCATAAATCACACCGATCACTCCCAAAGGAATGGCGACCCGGCGAATCTTGAGTCCGTTCGGCCGCTCCCAGTCCGCCAACACTTTCCCCACCGGGTCGTCGAGCTCGGCGACTTGCTCTAGCCCTCGTGCCATTCCTTCGATGCGGGCTGCGTTCAGTTCCAAGCGATCGAGAAAAGAGCCCTTGATGCCGTTCTCTTTGGCCTTGGTGAGGTCCACGGCGTTAGCCTGCAAAAGAGCGTCGCTATTCTTCCGAATCAGGGTCGCCGCCTTTCTTAAGGTCCGATTTTTCTCTTCACTGGACACCGTTGCAAGTTGCCGTCCGGCGCGGCGCGCGGCCTGAGCCAAGCTGGTCATGATAGAGGTCAGATTGTTATCCGTTTTGGGTGTAGTCATCACGGGTTGCCTTTCTCTTTTGCTTGGTGGACGGCCTTCGTTGGGGGGATGGTATCCCAGGGGGTGTGCCGAGTCTATCGCAAAGAGGGCGTTATCATTCCCCGCCTCAGGTTATATTGAGAATAAGAAGGTCAAGAGCGCGAGATGAGAGTCTCAAGTCAGGCCTTAAAAACGACACACGAGAGTCTCCGACGACAGACCGGCACTAGGACCGAAACGGCCTAGGCTACAGCTTGTCCGCGGCGGCAGAGTCTACGAAACATACGAATAAAAGGTTCACCGCGCATTCAAACCCCTCCCCAACGCGCGGGCGACCCAGAGAGAGACCCGGCGCCCAGAAAGCCACCCGGGTCTTTTTCGATCTTAGCCGCGCGGAGGTTGTAAGCTGAGACACACCGTGCGCTCGGCCACAGTTTTCTAAAAATCTCCGAGATATATTGAGCTATGAACAAGGTTTCACGACTCCTCATCACCACAGTTTTGTGGGCTTCGTTTTTTTTGCCAGTCCAGGCGCAACGGCTTCTGCAAGACCCTTCGGGCTTCGCGGTCCAGGTTCCCGAGACACTTCAGGTGCAGCAAGACACTTCGGGCATTGTTCTCGGCGGCGCCGCTCAGCCCGGAGTTGTGGTCCTCAAGGGCCACGCTTTCGCCAACTTTGAAGCTTTCGCTAGTCAGGCAAATCTTGCCCGCGACGGGTTCGAGCAAGTGGGAGAGGTTAGGGCGCTCAATGCGACCGACCGGCACTTTCGTGCCGCCAAACCGAACCTTGAAGGCGGCCATCTCATCGCTGACACGTTCGTACGCTTCTCGCCTTACGGCGGTGGATGCGTGGTGGTCGCGCTCTCCAGTTCCGACCAGGCCGATGCCGCCTACCGTTGGGGCGAGCAGATCGCCACTCAGGTGGCTTTCTCGCAACCTATCGTCAACAACGTCTGGGAACAGGCTCTCCGCGGCAAACATCTAGTCTATCTCTCCACCGGCAACGGTTACAGCGAACGCTTCGACCTCTATCTTTTGGCCAACAATACCTTCGTGTCGCGCTCAGACATGTCGAGTCTGTCCGTAAACGGGTCCGGCGCCGCCGCCAACTCAGTCGACGGAAGTTGGCGGATCACTGGCGACGGGCAACTGGTGCTCAACTATCAAAACGGTCGAGCCAACACATACAAACTCGAACCTCGCCAAGCTTCCAACGAAGTCGCGCTCAACGGACGACGATATTTCGTTCTGAGCGAGTAGGGACGGAGTTGAATGTATTCAGGGCACCACACACAGTGCGGGCCTGAGCGGGCTATACAAGCCAAGCCTGAGCGGGGTAGCCAAGCCTGAGCGGGTTTAAAGATCGAGTCTGGCTTGGGTGTGCGAACGCGCAAAGCTTGCAGAAGTAAATTCTTCACTCGAGAGGATTAAAGATTCCCAAAGTCGATAGCATAGGCTAGATATTTTGCTTTTGAGGTGCGGTCTTGGCCAAAAACGGCGTCAGCGAGATTACAAAACCGTCAGGCATCCGGATGAGCTTTGGGATTCTAGTTTCCCTCTGGGGGGTATATTCCTTTGTTAAAGGCGTATACTGGCGCTTTCTGGCGAGTCCACAGGCGTTGGCTCTAGCGTTCGATTCGAACAATTTCGAACGGCGCGTCGGCGCCTGGGAGTCGGCAACCCTCATCGGACTCATGGCCTTGGCCTGGGGGTACTGGATGCTGACCACCGATTCGTCAGAGACGGCGGCGACCCGCCGCCGGGGAGTCGTTGTGGTTTGCCTCTTAGGCGTTCTGGCACTCGCTTACATCTACATGCAAACCGCCATGAATCTGCCCGTTGATATTGACGCTTAGAAGACCCAAAAGCTCATCGATTCGCACAGAACAGTGAGCGAGATTTTTCCGCGTAGACCGCTAGAACAGAGGTTGTGAAGTATGAAATACAGCAGGGTTTTGGGATCGGTAGTAGCTCTACTGTTTCTTTCTTTACTAGCTTTCAGGACACTCGCCGAGCAGCGATTCGGAAGGTTGTTAGCGCAGGGACCGACCCCCGTAATCCGGTTCGCGACGGAGGGCGACCCGGCATTACAGAGCGGTCAGTCAGTGCAACAGCCTCCCGAGGGAGGCGAACGTGAGTTACAGCCCGATCAGTCCGGGCAACAGTTCGCGGACGAAGGTGCATCCGCCCTATACCCCCAGCAGTCGCCTCCCGGGGGAAACGAACCTGCAGTACAACCCACTACATCGGTGCAACAAGTCGCGCAGATGGATGGGGATGAGTCCCCGGCGACGGGTACGATTCCCTCTTCGGGTTTGTGGCGTGGGAACATCACTAACAGCTTAAAAGGCCAAACGATATCCTTCCGTGTTTCTTCTGACGGCACGACAATTTCCGAAGTAGCGTTCAAAGGCTATCTCAGTTGTGATGGAAACCGCCGGATTGAAGACACGGAACTTGCGCCCCTCAATGACACATTGATAGAAAGTGGCGGATTCGAAGACACCCAACTCAACGGGGGAGCCAAGGTTCGATTCGATTTCACGGGCACTTTCACAAGCACTACCACAGCCGAGGGGACTTACCGTGTGATGTGCGACACGACCTGTGACACCTACAAACTGACTTGGACGGCGTCGCGTGTCGAAAACTAAGACTATGGTCTACTCCGATACGCTCCGGTGAACTCGGAGTCTACGCGGCCAACGAATCGCGGCAGGCGGCACGAAGTCGGTCATTCATGACGCCGGCTTCTTCGCCCAACACCCGGGCAAGTTCTTCAGCCAACAGTCGGAGGGCTTGCTTCAACTGACCTCGGTCCGTGTTAGAAAGTGGCTTATCTCGGTTGAACTTGAGCCGAATGAGGCCTTTTGCTACCTGGCAAAGTTCACGGGGATCTCCGCTGGTGAGTCGCTCATGATTGTTAGCATTACGGCTCTTCCAGTTCTTTGCGAGTTTCTCGTCAAAGTTGCAGAGATATTCGATAACCTCGTGGGCCTCGTCCTCGGTGAGGATCTCGCGAACCTGTTCGTCAAGATCTGATTTGAGAAGTGACAGGTTCATTTGCTGATGAGGAAAGTAGAGAGTCGTAAACTCAAATTTGGTTCCCAAAATCTCTTTCTCTCCAATAGCGCTGACGGTTCCTAGTCCGTGGTAGGCGTGCGATACAGTGTCTCCTTGTTTATACAGGGTAAAAACTTCCTTTCGTAAAGAACGATGACGATCGTCGGCACCGTTGTGGTGGGGTAAGAATCCGCTTTCGTGAGGGGCCTCAACCTTAGAAAAGATGGGAGGCGTTTCGTCCGCGGTACCCTCTTATTGTAACATAGTTCAAGTAGTTTTGCAAATTAATTCAAGATGTGCTAGGATCCGCACTTTTCTCGGCGCTGGTGGGACTAGGAGCGCCAGGCCGCAGATCGGAGAGAGTTTACGCTTCTCACATCTTGAGAGATGCACCGGCGTGACGGGATATTGAACACGTCGATAGATAGTCAATGGGCTTGCTCGTTGGCCACTTAGCCCTTAACGGCTGCCTCAATAGCGGCGATATCGATTTTGGTCATGGTCATCATGGCATTCATCGCGCGAGCCGAGATTTCTGGGTCTTGGTGCTTGATGGCTTGCATGAGCACGCGCGGCACGACTTGCCAGTGGAGTCCATATTTGTCACGGCACCAACTGCAAGCGTTCTCAGCGCCACCGTCGGCTATCAGCGCGTTCCAATAACGGTCGGTTTCTTCTTGCGAATCGGTATAGACTTGGAAGGATAATGCCATATTGAAGGTACAGTCGGGGCCTCCGTTCAGTCCCAAAAAGGGGCTTCCAAGAAGAGTGAACTCTACAGTGATCGCATCACCAGCCTTTCCGCCGGGCCAATCGACCTCAGAGCGGTTGATGCTGTCGACCGATGAGTCTGGAAAAAGGTTCGCGTAAAAGGTTGCGGCTTCTTCCGCTTTACCATCGAACCAAAGGCAGGGTGCCATTCTGGGCTGTGGTTGGGACATTGAGCTTCTCCTTTTTTGCGTTTCGAATACCGACTTTATCGTGTTTGATAGGATCGAAGAGTTCCTGCTATCGCTCTGCTCACGATCTCATCTGCGTTGACACCTCCCCGCTGAATCTGTTAGTTTTCAAGCGACTCCGCGTAGCTCAGTGGATAGAGCGATTGCCTCCTAAGCAATAGGTCGCAGGTTCGATTCCTGCCGTGGAGGCCACCTAAGCCTCAGCGATGGGGCTTTTCTATTTGTGGGGTCAATAGGTCGCAGGTGCGAAAGGCGAAGCCGTTCCCGAAGGGCCATCCTGCCGTGGAGGATATTGGAGAAACCCCGTCATTGCGGGGTTTCTTACTTCGGTATCCTTTGCTTCGCGCTTCTCCAAAGGCCTCAGCTCCCTTGGCGAGAACTCAAGGCTTGCGATGAAAGAGGCTTCATGAATATTTACTACCTGAACTACGAGTGCGTCCTTTGTGGTTGCGCCAATGTGGGAACTTTTGAGCCGTGAAGGCCTCTGTTCCTTTAGTTTCGGTCATCATTCCCAATCGGGATCGGACGGTGGAGTTGGGTAGGGCAGTCGATTCGGTGCTGGCCCAAGTCGACGTGGATTTGGAGCTGATTGTGGTGGACGACGCTTCTCCGAGCCCTCCTAACGTTGTCTACGAGTCGGTACGAAAGTCTGGCCATCAGGTTCTCTTCCAACCTTCGCGAAAAGGCCCCGGTCCAGCGCGAAATCGGGCGGCCCAAGTCGCCAAAGGGCGATATCTAGCCCTGCTCGATTCTGACGACAGTTGGTTGCCCAACAAGTTGAACATCCAGTTAGCCCAACTAGAGAGCAGCGGTTTGAGATGTGGTCAAGTGGACGAAATCTGGTATCGAGATGGTACTCGAGTGAATCCTCCAAAGGCGCATCGTATCACCGGAGGAGATCTTTTCTTGCGATCGCTGAGGGCTGTCTGTGTTTCATCCTCCTCTGTGGTGCTGGAGCGCGACCTGTTCTGGGAGGCTGGCGGTTTCGACGAGGAACTGTTCGTATGTGAAGATTATGACCTTTGGTGCCGGGTGGCGGCGGACCACGTGTTCGATTTTTGTGACCAGCATTTGGTGGTCAAGTACGGTGGACACGCCGATCAACTGTCGAAGGCAATGCCTGCCATGGACCGCTTTCGGATTCTCGCCTTGGTGAAAGCTGTGGACGGCGGCGAGTTTGGAACGAAAGAGGACCTTGCGACAACAGAACTCCAACGGAAGATAGGGATTCTGAGGAAAGGTTCGGCAAAACACGGTCGGGTCGAGGCCGCTACGCTGTGTGATCGGTTGCAAGTCGCCGTCGAGCAAAAGGATCGGGTGAAGGCTCTCGAGGTCGCCAGGGCTTTGCTCCATCAATGGCCTACAGAACCCGGAGACTGAGATGCCCGCCTCTCACGCAGCCGATCGAATTCCTCATAGTGGGCCCCTGCTCACTTCCTGGAGGCGAGCACGGATTTGAACAGAAAGGCTCTCCCATGAAGCCAAACAAAGACACTTATATCGCAGCTGTATCTCTCACTCCTTTTCTTGGCAAGGGCCACCCCGACTTTCTTTGGAAGGGGCATCCGGATTTCGGAAAGCGTGAGAATCCCGACCTTGAAGGCTATCTCACTCTTGCTTTACGCGGCTTGTTTGCTCAAGGTTTCGATCCCAAGTTAGTGACCCGGGGATACGTGGGCAACTTCGCCGGTGAACTTTTTAATCAGCAGGGTCATCTCGGTGCGATGGCCTCTCGGGCCGTTCCCGAACTTGCTGGGGTAGGGGTGGGGCGAACAGAGGCAGCCTGCGCCTCAGGTGGTATTGCCTTGTTGGCCGGCGCGGAGGCCGTCGCCGCCGGTCACGACATCGTTTTGGTGGCCGGTGCTGAGTGTCAAACGACCGAACGGGCGAGGGTTGGCGCGGAATATCTCGCGCGCGCGGCCCACTTTGCCGAGGAACGCGGTATCGACGAGTTTACTTTTCCGGCCCTCTTCGCTCGACGTGCCAAAGCGTATCACGAAGCCTATGATCTGCCGTATTCCGAACTCGCTCATTTCACGATGAAGGCGATGGAAAATGCTCGCAAGAATCCGTTGGCCCACATGCACGCTAACGAATGGACGTTCGAACAGGCGTCTGAGGGAGGAGATCGCAACCCCCATTTCCTTGGCAACCCCGAATTCAAGGATTCCTTGAAGGTCTCGGACTGCTCGCAGGTCACCGACGGAGGAGCGGCCTTGTTGCTCGCTTCTTCGGAGGGCTTGGCGGCCCTGGGCATCCCCATTTCTGAAGCGGTAAAAGTACGATCATATCATCTCTCCACTAATCCTTTGGGTCGTCCGGCCGATCCGCTGCGGATGGACAGCGCGGCCCAGGCTTTCTGTCGGACTTTCCTGGATGGAGAAGTGACTCTGGCGGACATTGATGTGGCAGAGGTTCACGACTGTTTCACGATTGCAGAACTCTTGATGATGGAAGCGATGGGACTCGAAAAGCCAGGTCAGGGGATCGAGGCTGTGAAGTCGGGCAAAACTCATCTCTCGGGAGCACTTCCCGTCAATACCGGGGGTGGTCTGGTGGGATTCGGTCACCCTGTGGGCGCGACCGGCGTCAAGCAGGCCGCCGAGATTTTTCGTCAGATGAAAGGTTTGTGCGGTGACTATCAACTCCCCACCAGTCCGAAACTTGGAGTGATGGCGAACATGGGTGGCGACGATCGGACCTGCCTGGTGGCACTGCTTGAGAATCAGTAGGTCAGGGAGCGCTTAGTCCTAGGAGCTTTGTTCTCGATAGAGAAAATTTTCGTATGCTTTTGGAATACGTTTTTGCTCCGCTTTTTATTATCGGAATGTTGGCAATCGGAGGTCATTCACTAGGGGCCTTCACGTCGTCTCGCAGACGAGCGCTCTCCGAGTCTGCCGCTAAGTTTGGACTTGTTGGGGAGGGGCATGCGATCAAGGGGAAGTTACGCGGACGACCTGTGGAGATCAGCTTGGAGCGCGTCCGCAGCGGCAAGGGCTACGCGGACCAGGTTACCGCTTTCCTTCGAGTTCCTACTAGTGGTACCGACCTGCGATTGACTGCTGAAGGACTGGCCTCAGGACTGGCTAGAGTCGGCGGCGGCAAGGAACTAAAGTTTGAAGACAAGAATTTTGATCACGCATTCTGGGTTACCGGGAGTGATCGCGAGGCGATTGAAGGGTACCTGACCCCAAGCCGACGCGCGGCGTTAGTCGATGCCTTCGAAAGGATGCCCAGTGCCACCTACGAGGACGACATCATCTCCTTGCGGGCAACCTACAAGCATCCATTCTACTCGAGCACAATTTTTGAAGAGTTGCTCTTCGGACTAGACCTCGTGGCTCGCGCATTCACCGAAGAGAATTTCGCCTACAGTTCCTCAACCTCGGTCGAGAAATCCATCACCGTCAGGTCCTACGTCACTTTCGCACCCTGGATGGCTCTTTTCGCAGTGCTGTTCACGCCCCTGATGTCCTATGCGATACCGCACGCAGAGGAGGTGGGTGCGATTTATGGTAGCTTGACATTAGTAGGTCTCATCTGCGCTTACCTAGCTTACAATAGGAAAAAAATGGCAGGGCTTGCTCTCCGGAGCTATTTTACGCTTTTGGCGATCGCGGCCATCTCTCTCCCGCTCTTGGCGACCCATTTTCACTGGCAAACTTGGGTGACGCCCGTAGAACAGACTCGTGGGATGATCATAGGTTCGCTTACCGCGATGGCTTGTGTCGGGATACGGATCTGGCTGAGCAGTCTAGAAAAGCGCCCTGTCGCGAGTTCGGCTTTAGACTGAGAACTAAATCTTCGCTTAACGGCCCGGATGATCGATTAAGTCATCGCACTTACCCGGACCCACCAGCATCGTTGCCAAGCTTTTTGGGAAATAAAAAAAACCCTCGGCATCGGGGGGGGGTCATCCGCCAAGGGTCAGAGGACTTAACCTCTGCTTTCATTGTACGCTACCTAACAAGAATTGATAAGGCACAAATCTACTACATCAGGAGCCTTTGTTTCTAGTTAAATCATTTGGTTATGCGACAATTGGGCTTCACGGAGCGTTGCTCGAAATACGATTATCGACACGGGAGGTCCCTTGGGTATCATCTTCTTGGCAACGAAGATGCGAAAGGTGGCTGAAGGCGCCGGACCTCAAGCGTCAAATCCTTCGATATGAACGCTTCTGACCTCACAAGCCTCGGATTCTCCCTCAATCATCACGAACCGATCTACTCCCAATTGAAGCGCATGAGCGAGGAAGGTCTCTCGGCGAAGAAGATGCGACAGCTTCTGCGGAAAGTCAAGACGCATCCCCACAACTACCTTGACGATCAGCACTTCGGGACGCTTGCCAGGGCACTTCTCAGTCCCCAGGCAGCCAGCTTTCACGAGCGAGACGAGCCTGCCCCCTGGAAACAGTGGGGCACGAATCTTGAACCCCAAGCCGTGGACCAGATGCGCCACGCCTGCCGGTTGCCGGTGGCCTTCGCCGGCGCCCTGATGCCAGATGCTCATCTTGGTTACGGCCTACCTATTGGAGGAGTTCTGGCTACACGGGGATCGGTTATCCCCTACGCGGTGGGAGTGGACATCGCGTGCCGTATGAAGTTGACGGTGTTGGACTTTCCAGTAAGCACTTTGTCGTCCGGCCAGGATAAGCTGGAACGTGCTATCGAGGAGGAGACGCGATTTGGGGTGGGAGCGCACTTTGAGCGCCCTCGAGACCACAAAGTACTCGATGACGACTGGAATATCGTGGAAGTTACCAAAAAGAATCGTGAGAAAGCGCGATCGCAATTGGGCACCAGCGGCTCGGGAAATCACTTCGTGGAGTTTGGGGAGTTCCAGTTGGATCAGCCCGACCTAGGACTTGAGGCGGGTCGCTACTTGGCGCTTCTGAGCCATAGCGGAAGTCGTGGTGCCGGAGCGGCGGTGGCCGAAAAATACTCTAAAATTGCCGCCGAGAAGCATCCAGAACTTCCCAAAGAGTTGAGACATCTCGCTTGGCTCGACCTCGACTCAGCCGACGGACTGGAGTACTGGGAAGCGATGCAGTTGATGGGACGCTACGCGGCCGCTAATCACGACGTGATCCATAAAGAGATCGCTAGGGCCCTGGGTGCCGAGGTGTTAGCCGACGTAGAGAATCATCACAACTTTGCCTGGAAAGAGACGCACTTTGGCGAAGAGGTCGTGGTTCATCGCAAGGGGGCGACTCCGGCCGGGGTCGGTGTTTTGGGTGTCATTCCCGGCTCAATGGCGAGTCCCGCTTTTGTTGTTCGTGGACTCGGAGAGGTGAGTTCTTTGACTTCAGCTTCCCATGGGGCGGGTCGTGTGATGTCGCGATCTCAAGCTTTGAAGACCTTCTCTTGGGAAACGGTCCAGCGCGACCTCAAAAAGGCCGGAGTCAAACTGTTGAGCTCAGGCCTCGACGAGGTACCCGGCGTTTACAAAGACATCCACGAAGTTATGGGTTCTCAAAGGGATTTGGTACAGACTCTGGCGACTTTTCATCCTCGTTTGGTGAAGATGGCCCCGCCCGGTCGGCCGCGTCGCTCGTTGAAGGGCCGTTGATGGATTTTTGAGGGAGACCGGGCGGATGGATTGAGATCTCGGAATCGGCGGCCGGATGGAGGGTCGCCCGAGAGGCGATGCTGGCAATGGCCGCCGCCAGCAAGAGATCGGTCGCTAGGAAAAGCAGAAGGGCCAATGAGCTTTGGGCACCCAGAGCTAAGAAGATGAGAAACCCTTCCACGCAGCAGACGCCCAGCAGTCGACCGGTCCGAGAAAGTCGTCGGAACTGGAGGCCTTCTTTGACGAATATCTGGAGTTTTAAGGCGGCCTGTTTTTGGTCTAATCGCCCTGTTCTCTGCCCGATATTGAGGCCAAGTTTCTTGCTCGGGAAAGAGAACTTGACGTACTCAAAGTCGATGGCAGTGACTTTGTTGGCCTGTTTGATAATCGCGCGGGTTCCCGCTATGAAGACGACTGTAGTGATCAGAGTCTTCAGATTCAAGAACGGAACCGCGACGCCAGAGGTCATCGATAATGCGAGAGCGTTGGTATAAACCAAACAGGGAAGAGAGTTGAGGAGCCAACTCGAAAGGAATGGATCCTCGCTTCGGACGGCGCTCAGCCATAAGACACCGGCCAACAAGCAGACGACGGCGGATGGAGCAAGGGTGTGAGGGTGCTCAAAAAACATGGGTAGTGAGAAGCAGACCGATAGAGTGAGAAACTGCCATCGTGCTTCGGAAAGAGACTGATTCACGGGTTGCGCTAGGCCTTACTTAAATAGTGTCAGACTCGACGAGAAATTTCGAAATCATTTGGCGGGCCTTTTCGCCTTCGGCGATCAGTTGACCGCCGGAGTCATAGAGCTTGAATTGGGGAACACTCCGGATCTCGTACTGCCTTGCTAAAGGAGACTGCCAGTCGATGTCGCGACTGCCTCGACGGTCGATGTTCACACGTTTTAAGACAAGAGCAGTATTTTTTTGAAGAAGACTCTCGAGTTTGGGGGCCAGCGACGTGCAGACCGGACAAGCGGGGCTGTAGAACTCGACGATGTTGACCTTGCCTTTAGAGAGATACTCCGAAACGTTGAAGGCTTCTCCCTCGACTCCGCGGTTCAAATCCTTGTTCTCTAAAGAACCCGCCGGACTCAGGTTGGCAAGGAATACCAGACTCAGGAGGAGCGCACTCCAAGCTTTTGGGCGGCTTCCCCCGATCACGACCATACGGAGAGGGCCCAGTCTGTGACCGAGCGCACGGCAAGAAATGTGAGGAGGCTCAAACTGGCCCATTGGAGTCGGTGGACGCTGAGCCGATCTCCTAAACTGAGAGCGATTTTGGACACCAATATTCCCAAAGGCAGGCTGATCAGCAGGACAGGCACGAGACTGACTACCATGGCGGGCTCGCTCCAGGTCATCAGAGCCAGTTGAAAAGGTATGGTAAGAAGATAGACTCCAAACAGGAATCCCCGGGTCTCTTTGGGGGTCATCCGCCCGGTGAGCAGCCAGAACACCAGGGGGGGGCCTCCCATTCCCAACCATCCCATCAGTAGCCCACTCAAGAGGAAGGCCCAGGGAGCCAAAGTTTTCGAAGGAGCTTTACTCTCCTTCGAGGAGTGCCTTCGCAGTTTGAGGGCTTGGGCCAGGACACCCAATCCAATGGTGAGACCGATGGCGGCTTTGAGGCTGGTGGGCGAGAGCGCGTTGGTCGCGTGAGCTAAGGCCAGACCTGGGAGGATTCCAAAGACGCGGTACAAAGAAGCGACGCCGCTCGTTCGCCAGGGTAGTTCTCGACGAAGCCGCAGACTACCGATGGCCGCGTTAAGCAGAGATACAGCCAAAACGAGAAAGACGGAGTGCGTCAGGGAAACGCCCTGATAGAGGAGTAATGGAACTGCCAACAGGCCTAATCCGAAGCCGACCACGCTCTGCACGGCGGCCGCGAAGGCAAGAATCAGAGCTTGTATGAGAATGAGTTCAACCACATTTTAACTATCCTTGCTGCGACCTCCGTGTATGTTATAGAATTGTAAAGGTGTCGATAGGTCTCGCGAATAGAAGGTGTTGAAGCTATGAGTCTGTTTGAGAAACCTCTTGAGCAGCTTGAGGAATCCGACCTGCAATCCCTTTTGATCGAGGGGGTTGAGGAGGGGATTCTGCTGGATTACAAGGCGGACTGGATCGACAATAAGAAGCTGGCTAAGGCCGTTGCCTCGTTTGCAAACACCCACGGCGGGCATCTGGTGATTGGGGTCGCGGCCGATAAAGATCGCAACGCCCCGCAAGCTATTCCTGGGATTCTCTTCGGGGAGGGGATCAAGGAGAAGGTGGGAGCGATCTGCCGCTCGCGCATCAGTCCGGCTCCAGTCTTTCGCATGAAGATTATCGAGCTCCGCGATCGACCAAGCCGGTGCGTGCTGGTTGTTGAGGTGCCGGAGAGTCCTCAGCCTCCTCACTACGTGAACGGTGTGATCTACGTCCGAAATGGAGAATCGAGCGGTCCGCTTGAGGCCCTCCGCAATTTTTTCCTGATAGAGAAGCTCTATGAGAAGCGCGCCTTTCAAGAGGAGCGACTGGAGCGTCTCATTTCGGAGAGAAGAATCGTCCACAATTTTGCTAAGGCTGACTATTCCCTGTCGCTTCTCACGTGTCCCAGTTTGCCTGGTCGCTCTCCGTTGCCTCTGTTCCGCAAAGAGTTCTATCACGAGTTGGGCGCGCTGTGGGATTATCAGGGTCGGCGCATCGAGCCGCGGACGTTAACCATGTTTAATGAGAGTCGCTGGCAGGAGCGGACCACTGTAATATCTGGAGATGGTTGGATTGAGCAGGCGGCGGGTGTCTGCTTCCCTTCCAAGAGCGGCGAGTTGATTCAGGAGGCGAAACTCTTCCACGAGATCTTACCGGTCGCCCTAGAGCGAGCCGTAGCGGTCTACAGCCACAGCCTAGTCCAGTACTATGGCAGCCTGCGGATCCGGGTATCCCTTCACGGTGTCCAAGGTCGAAGGCTTTTGCGGTGCGACGCGGGCGGCGAAGACACCGGTGAGACCTCTCGCGGACCCTACGACGACCCGGTGGTTTGCGATCGCGTCGCGACGGTACCCGTACTCTCTCAGGCTGAGGGGCGAAGCGGTTTCTGCGACAGTGTGATTCGGGAAGTGCGCCGAGCCTTCGGCGAACTTGAGTTCGAGCCGGAGGAACCGAATTTTCTCACCAGTGACGTGGATACCGCCCGCCTCGCTCTGCCCTGACTGGCTATAGAATCCCTTTCGGCGCAGCGGCCGAAGTTTACGACTTCAGCAAGGGCGAAGGAGCCTCTCCATCGAGCGGGAACCATCGCTCATGACCAGTTCTGGGTTGTCTTTCGCTCAATTTCAAGACTTCATCCGTCAAAGATATGGGGCTAAAGACTCTCAGCGCGGGACCCCCAAAACGTTTCTCTGGCTGATGGAGGAAATTGGGGAATTGGCGAGCGCTCTCCAGAAGAAGCCGACCCGGGATGGTACGGTAGATTTAGCGGGAGAATTCGCGGATGTCATAGGCTGGTTGACAACACTCGCAAATATGGAGGGTGTCGATCTTGAAGCTGCTTTACATGATCGGTATTTACGCGATGGAGGCCGGGACCACAAGCTTTAAGCCGAAATGCGCGTAGCACGGCGAAGAGCCGCCAAAGCGTGATCTGGGTATAACAGAGAGCAACAAGCATATGGACGTGTACACTGAGTGGCACGCCCTAGGTCGGGAACGTTAGTGTGGCGATAAAGAACATTTTTAAGAAAAAACAGTGGAAGGCCGAATTTGAAGCCGGCCGCGACGCCTACAAAGCCGGTCAATACAAGGTGGCGGAAACCCATCTGCGCTCCGCGTTGGCGAAGTCTTTGGAAATCGACGAAGGAGACTCGTCCTACGGCGACACCTGCCTGGTCCTGGGTCAAACGGTACGTCGTCTGGAGAAATTTGACGAGTCTCTTGAACTCACCGGGAAGGCCTTTCAGCACTACCTGGTACTGTTCGGACCCACGGATTCACGGACCGTCCAAGCCCATCTTTCCATGGTCTTGGCCGACCACACCAAGGCGAACCCGAACCCGGAGCTAGCCAAAGCTACCTATCGGCTGGCTTTAAAGGACAACGACCTCAAGTCTTGGCAATCCGTCCGCACGGCGGCGCTGGCGTTGGCACATCTCGATAGCTCTGAAAGAGAGAAAGCTCTAGGTCAAGCTCAAGATGCCTGTGCTCACGCCTTGGGCGAAGGACGTGGAGACCTCGGGGCTTGGCCCCCTGTCGCTGAGGAGTTCGCCTTAGAACTGTTCCGATTAGGTTACCTTGACTTAGCGTCCCGTTTCATGGGCTCGCAGCTTCGAATGTACGAAGAGCGTTATGGCGGCCGATCCGAAGAAGCGGCCCTCACACGTTTGTCGCTAGGGGAATTCTTTTTGGCTGCCGGAGAACCGCGCAAGGCGGACACGGCCCTGAAAAAGGCTCTTGAGCAACTCAAGCTCAAGCATGGTCCCCGCTCTGACTATGCTCAGCGCGCCACCGTCGGTTTGGGCCAAGCTCTGGCTAGACAAGGGAAGCTTATCGAGGCTGCGCCCTATCTCACGGAGTCGCTGGAGAACCTCCGAGACGACCAAAAGCAAGAGCGTCTTGAAGCGCTGACGTTCCTGTTAGAATATAAATGTATGGTGTTGGCGACAGATTCCGAACGGGGAGCCCTGTGGCGCGAACTGGAAGAGGCTTGGGAGGCAAACCCCACGGACCTAGCACGCACTCGGATTTATGAAGGTTTGCTCGCGGCTCAACGCCGACTTCAGGAAGCCTGGGAGTTGACTGCCGCCGATCGTTTCTTGGAGGCGGTCCTAAAACGTGTCCGCGGATGGCGGGGCCCGCATCACCCAGACGTCGCCGCAACCATGATGGAACTGGCTCGCTGCGCATGCTTGCGTGAGGACGACCCGAAGTCTAAGGCCTACGTGGAGCAGAGCTTAGCGCTCGATGAGGGGGTTGATAATCTGATTCGAGCCGTCGCGCGATACGCCGAACTCGGTGAGCAGTCTCGGGCAGAAGAGATGTCCAAGATGGCCCATCGGCTGGTCCGCTCTTGTCCTAGAGGACTCGAGCAAGGACGCCGGCAGGCGGCGTTCGCGGAGAGTTTGCTGGCGCTCGGCGATCTCGAGGGCGTCCTAGAGCAGAGCGAGGCCGCCATCGAGCAACTGCCGGATAACGAACAGCATTCCGTTCGGCTGCTGGAAGCCGCCGCTCAGGTCATGAGTGGTGAGTTCGCGAAGGCGGAGAAGACCTTGAAAGAGGTGACATCTCGTTTAACCGAACCGGTCGGTCGTGCCAAAGCCTTCTTGTACTTGGCTTGGCTTCAGTGCACGACCGGAAGATTTCCGGATATGCAAGAGTCCCTCGCCGAAGTCCAACAGTTGTCATCCTTGCGAGCAGACCATCCTCTTTTGATAGAAGGGAAAGCTCTACTTTCCCAGGGTGCCTACTATTCAGGGAACGTGTATCAGGGAAAAGAAGAGCGCGATTCCGTCTTCGAGTTTTTGCGAAAAGGTCGGCACCAGCAATCCCGTAGGGCCCTTCCTATCCTGACCTTGCTCGAACCTTTCGGGCCGGACGAGTTCCAGACTGAGCTCGATGTGGGGACGCAGATACTGGCGGCCTCCCGCTATCCTGAGGGTGTGAGCGCGGTATTCCCCCTGAAGGATGTCGCTTGCACGGGACTCCGACACCTGACCCGTGCGCTCTTTTTTCACGGACAAGAAGCCCTGGCTCAAGAACGACTTTCGCAATTGAAGGAGCGTTTCGAGAAGTCTTACGACAGGAAGAATCCGCTCTACAGTAGTGTTTCTCTTTGTGAGGCCACTTTAGCGCAAAAGTCCAAAGCAAAGATCAAGGCTTTGGAAAATGCCCAACGCGATTTGCAAGCCCTCAGTCCGCGCCACGTCAGTCTCTTTCCTACACTGACTCTTTTGGCAGAGCAGTATCTTGAGAGTAATGTGAAGGATAAGGCTCGACGAGTGATTCTTGAGGCGCTCAAGATTCGCAAGGGAAGACGTCTGAAAGACTGGCTCGCTGCCCTTGAGAAAGGACAGCTTCCAGAAGAGTTTGTGAAGCAGAAAGCGATCAAAGACCTTGAGCCGGATGCCGAAGCGGTCTCCACGCCAGAGGCGATGGAGGCCTCGGTCGCGCCTCTATCCGGTGAGTTTCCGGAGGAAGTCACCGCGGCGACGGAACCATGCACGGAGACGTCCGCCGAGAATCCTTCGGAGCCCGAAGTCTCGTCCTTTCCCGCGCGCTTTCCAGAGTCGCAGGACTATATAGAACCGCCTTACACGGAGGACGAGATTTCGCCTTCGGAGCCCGCTGCCGCCGAACGGGTATTGGCGGATGACTCCAACGTCTCCGTTGAGCCTGAGCCCCTTGAGCCTGAGCCCCTTGAGTCTGAGTCTCCTGATTCTGAGTCCGTCGGACAAGAGACGGCCGATCTGGAAGACTCTGGGACTCTGGTAGCGATTGTGGGCGCCATGGATGTCGCCGGCATTCCCATGGCCGACGAGTTACGCGATCGCGACGAGCCTCCATCTGTCAACGAGATGGAAGAGTTCTTGGAGGAAACCGAAGCTCGCTTCGGGGACGATCCTGTCGCGCGTCAAGAAGCCTTGATGTTACTCGCTCTCTGCTTCCCCGACGGTCATCCCGAAGGGACGCGACTGTGGGAGGAGGCCCTTGAGTCTGTTCAAGTCGACGACTTTGAGAAGCTTTCGCTGCTGGAGTTAAGGGCCCAAGAGCGTGGGCGCAACGCGTTGGTTGTAACCACCTTGCAGCGTCGACTTGGCGACGAGGCCGTCCGGTACGGAGACCAAGCGACCGAAAGCATCGACACCCTCACCAAAATGGCTCAGGCTTATGAGGCACAAGGTCTGCTCGATGAATCCTATCAAAGGATCCTCATGACCACTGAGATACTCCGGTCCTGGTATGGAGCCAGAAGTCGGCGACTTCTGGACCCGTTATCGACTCTGATCCGGCTCTCAGAGAAGCGTCAGGATGTTCCCACGGCCCTCGACCATCACCTCGAAAGGCATCGTTTGCTCGAGTCTGGTCAAAGTAAGCCGGAAGAGCTTTTTTCCTCTCGGATCGCGTTGTTACCCATTCGAGGTCTGTTGGGTCAGATTACTGAACTCATGGACGAAGCGATAACGTCTGAGGCGGAACTCTCCTTTCTGGGTCCGGTGGCGCGCTCACAATTCGCTGCGGTCCTGTTGACCTCAGCCCTGCGAGTTGAGCGCCTCCATTGGAGGGTGGAAGAGGCGGCGAAGCTTCTGGAAATGGCTCTTGAAGTGTTGCCGGAAAGCGACGTTTCGCTACGTTGTCGCCTTCAGATAGCTTATTCGGAGTGTCAAGTTCGTCGTGATTATCGCTCCCAAGCCCACCGTCTTCGTGAAGAGATTCTGTCGAGAGCCACTTCCTTAGAGAGCGATGCACGCGCTGAGGTATGTCATGAAGCCGCGGAGTCTTGCTTGAGAGTGCGGGAACTTCCCGCGGCTCGAGAGATAGCGGAAAGGCTTCTCGAAGAACGGATATCTGTGGGCGGTCGTAAGGACAGATGGGCGGGCCGAGCGCTCCTACTTCTCGCGGAGGCCGATTTGCGAAGCTACCGGCTCGAAGGGACGGAAACCGCGATAGCTATGAGCCGACCCAGCTTAGAAGGCTCTCTCCACTGGACGAAAGCGCAGCAGCTCCGTTGTCAGGCCATTTTCTTTTTGGGACGCGACGAAGAGGCATTCGCTGTTTTAGAAGAGCAGTCTGCCGAAGACGCCTTGTCTTTGGAGTTGGCCTTGGCTGTATGGAGCGGACGTAGCGAACATTTTTGCGAGCAGATCGCCTCCACGGAGCCTTCGGTCCTGGGTAGTCGATGGCAGAACCTCGAGAAAATTCCCTTGGATCAAGCTCTCGATATTCTGAAATTTTTCGCACGAGTTGGGCGCGTTCGACTGTTAAGTGAAGGTTTGGAGCGATTACAGCCCAGGCTCGTCTCCGTTCTTCCCACGGATATTCGAATCGCCGGAGTTGAACTTCTGAGAGCGACGATACTGCTCTGGGAAGGCCAGTGGTCTGAGGCGGAGTTGCTTTTGCAGCGAGTCCTTGACATCTTGCCGGCCGACCGAGTCGAGATTCCCGAGGGGCTTTCTTCCCTCGTGGTTCGAGCCATGCTGGTCACCTGTCTTTTGGCTCAAAAGAAACTCAAACAAGCCGAGGCCCAAGCGCTCGCTGGGGTCTCGGAAGCGGCGGAATTTCTTGGTGAAGAAGACATTCGAGCTTTGGCCTTCCGAAGTCACGTTGCTCTTTGCGCTGAGGCGCGTGGGCGGCACGAAGACGCACTGGTTGCTCTCGATGAGATTCTCACGCCCCTCCAGGAACGTCTGGGTGAAACCCACCCCTTGCTTCGAGAAGTTTACAGAGGTCTGTCGAAGGCGTTCTTTGAGCAGGATGAAATCGAATCGGCCAGACTTACGGCCGAAGAGGCTCTGCGAATCGACCAGGAGTGCCGAGGCCTATCGATCCATCTCCTAGAGGATCTTCATCTGCTGGGCACGATCGAGAGGACCGTCGAGAAGACCGAAGCTGCGAATCTTTTAGAAACCGCCTGCGAACTTGGGCTGCAGGTCCTCGGTTCCGATCATCCGTTGATGACTCGCTTGGCTCAAGATAGAGCGGAAGTTGAGGCGGAGTTAGCAGGGGTCTCGACCGTCGTCGAATCCTTCGAAGAGGGATTCGAGGTCGAACCTTCGCTCGACGGCTGGGACGTCGTCGCCGAGGATGAAGATGAAGAAGAGGATCACGTCGAGGTCGAAGAGGAGGAGCTTGACTCTGCGGAGAGTCTTTTCGACTTCGCCGCCGACGCCGACGCCGCCGACGCCGAGGAAGAGCCCGTCGTCGAGGAAGAGCCCGTCGTCGAGGAAGAGCCCGTCGCCGAGGAAGAGCCCGTCGTCGAGGAAG
>JBBKWP010000222.1:0-4436 GCA_037968995.1 Candidatus Xenobia bacterium | reverse complement strand
ACCGGAGCGCCCAAGGCCTTGGAGAGATCCAACTGCACCGAATCAAACGGAGCGGCGAGGTCTTTCATAGGCCGATCCAAAGCCACGGCCGCGTTAGCCAACCGGGCGCCATCGAGGTGAAACGGGACTCCTTGGGTGTGGGCGAAATCTCTGACTTGTTCAAGGTACGGCAGATCTAAGACTTTGCCGCCGCAGCGGTTGTGGGTGTTCTCCAAGCAGAGAACTCCAGGCCATGCCGAATGGAGGTCGTCTCGACTGCGCACGGCGGCAGCCAGGTCGTCTAGGGACAGTCGTCCATCCACGCCAGTGGGCACCGGGTGCATCACCAGACTGGCAACCGTAGACGCCCCGCCTTGCTCGTAGTGGTAGATGTGGGATTGGTCGCCCAGGATCACTTCGCTTCCGCGAGGGGCGTGCACCATCATGGAGATCAGGTTGCCCATGGTCCCGCTGGGCACGAAGACCGAGGCATCCTTTCCCAGAAGATCCGCGGCTAAGCGCTCCAAGGCATTGACCGTGGGATCCTCGCCATAGACGTCGTCCCCGAGAACGGCACTCAACATAGCCTCTCTCATAGCCTCAGTCGGTTGGGTGACGGTATCCGAACGCAAGTCAATCATACCGGAGTCTTGAACGGTCGCGCGGGGGCTTCCTCTTGACTTGAGTGAGGGGCAAGGATTCGCCCTTCCGACCCTATCCCATAGAAGGGGTGGACTTCCCGAGCAGAATCTGAACGATGTCCGAGAGTTGTCTGCTCGAATTGTTCAAGACCTCTGGGCGAGGTCCGCCAAAGCCGGGATTGTCGAGAGGCATCGGGTAGGCTTGTTGGGCCTGACTCATCATCTGGAAAGCTTGGAACTGCTGCATCGCCATCGCCTGCTGCATCTGAGCCATGGCCATCGCCTTTCGCTGTTTGACCTGATTCATCAGGTTCATCATCAGCAGCGAACTCATCATGTCGCCCCCACCGAATCCGCCCATCATGCTCTGCATAATGTTTCCGCACATCATCGCTATTTCTGCTTGAGGACTCCACTGCATCCGGTCACAGGGTGACGCCCCACAGTGTTGGTCGTCCCGGCGGGAAAAAACCATACCATCACAGGGATGGTCCGGCGCCGTCGATTTCGACTCACACGGTGTGTTGAGAACTTGAGCGGCGGCCTCTGCCACCTTGGGTTTGGCGGTAGCAAGACCCGCCTTGAAGGCGTTGAGATTGCAACTTGAGTTCGAGTTAGAAGGTTGGGTCGACGAGGCGCTAGTGGTGACGTTGGCGTGCCGGTGACCCGTATCCTCGGCGTGCCCGAAGGCCACTGTCGCGCTGCGAACCACGGCCACGCTAGAGGTGGTGGCGTGGGGCTTAGGCGGTTCGGGTCGTTGGTATCCGGAAACTTGACTGGTATTTCGGAAGATTGGCATGGTGCTGGCGATATAGTTCATTTGGAAAGGCTCCTTTGTTGTCGTTGAGACAACTTTACCTCTCCCCGGAACTACCTTCAGTGACGATTGTCACCGAGAGTTGGTGACACGACGCGCGTGTTCCACCCATCGTGATGTTCGGTGGAGTGGTTAAATCGTTGCCCGAGACCACATTTGGCCCAATATCGTTAGCCGCATTCCCAGTAATACATCACGTCGGAGAAGTCGGCGTTTCGAAGCGCCTCCGATTGGATGAAAAAGTTCGCGATCCCGGCGTCTCCCCACATCAGGTTCAGGGCATCATCACTGTCGAGTTGAAAGAGCAGTTCGTAATCACGCAACTCTTCCCGGGAAGCCCTCGGGTCGTCCTGACTGAAGCCGGGGTAACCGCCCAGTCGATGTCCCTCTCCTGGGAAACAGTCCCAATAGGTGTCAGAATCGTCGTCGTTTTCGAAGCCCAACGATGATGCGCGGTAGTCCGCTCCGCTCACGGGTATGCTCTGGGGCTCGAAGTTCAGTCCGACCGACTGATAACCACGGATAGGAAAGCACTCTGGCTCCGGAAGTTGGAGACCCTCGATGTCAGCATAAGGCGGCCTGGGCAGATCCTTGAAGTAGAGAAGCCTAAAGCCGTCCGGTACCGTCGGACGGTCATAATCAACACCATAAAGGGTGGTGTCGGCGACATAAAACTGGAGAAGTCCCTGAGCAGGAAACCCAACGAGGGCCGGCATTTCTTCAAAATTTATCTGAGCCAGAAATCTGAGGGGGCGCACCTGAGAGTTTTGAGGCAGAGAAAATCCCTCAGGCAGCGTGGGAAAGCCTCCCACTCGGCTAGCCAACGGCTTCGGAGTCGTCGATCCCGCGGTCACCGCGAGACACGGGCGGAAAGTGGCTTCTATCTTGGGACGATAGCGTTCTAAGGAGTCAGGGAGTTTCATAGACCGAGGCCTTTGGTACTCCACTGTATTGACCTGTTTTCACTCAACAACGTACGTTTGGCAAAAGAGAAAGGGTTTCCGGACCAAGAATATCATATTTATAATTATCTTGCTTTCATTTATAATAATTGATTAATGGACAAGGCTTATTTTGACATCAACAAGAACAAATCATCAGACTCCAGATAACGGAAGAGGTCCTCAATGATAGAGAAATCACTCGCACCCATGCTGCTCTGGCTGCTGGTCACTTCGAGTTCGGCCCAGGCTCAAGGGACCGACCTGAATCAGGCCGACACGGCCTGGATGATGATGGCGACGGCCCTTGTTGTCTTGATGACTCCCGGCCTAGCGTTCTTCTACGGTGGCTTGGTGCGCTCGAAGAACGCACTCAACACCATGATGATGAGTTTTGCTTCCCTGGGAGCCGTCGGAGTGGCTTGGGCCCTGGTCGGGTACAGTCTAGCTTTCTCCGAAGGGAGCAGTTTCATCGGTGGAACCCACTTCATGTTTCTCCAAAATGTGGGACTGGAAACTCAAGGAACGGTCCCGCACCTTCTGTTCATGGCGTTTCAAGGGACCTTCGCTATCATCACCGCCGCTCTTATTTCAGGCGCCGTGGTAGAAAGAAAGCGGTTCGGTTCCTATATTCTTTTCATTCTACTGTGGTCAGTCTTGGTGTACGCTCCCGTCGCACACTGGGTTTGGGGCGGCGGTTGGTTGGCCAAACTGGGCGCTTTGGACTTCGCCGGGGGTACCGTGGTCCACGTCACCGCTGGAATCACCGCCGTGGTCGCAGCACTCGTCCTCGGGCCGCGCAAGGAGTTCCGGGTACAAGAGATCGTGCCGCACAATGTTCCGTTCGTGCTGCTGGGCTCGGGACTCTTATGGTTTGGGTGGTTCGGCTTCAACGCCGGTTCGGCGCTCGGGGCCAACTCCACCGCGGTGCTGGCACTGGTGAACACGATGCTCGCCCCGATGGCTGCCCTTTGTGTCTGGATGGTCGCCGACAGCCTCCGTAGCAAAAAGATCACCGCTGTAGGAGCGTCCATTGCTATTGTGGTCGGATTGGTGGGCATTACGCCCGCGGCCGGACACGTCAGTCCACTGAGCGCCCTAGCCCTCGGAGGCCTGGTGGCCATCCCCTGCTACTTCGCCATTCACTCTTGGAGACATCGAGTGCGTCTCGATGATTCGTTGGACGTCTTCGCCAGCCACGGCCTAGGTGGCATCTGCGGAGCTATCCTCACCGGCTTCCTGGCCGAAGAGACCTACGGGGGCGTCAACGGCCTGCTTTTCGGAAACCCAGCCCAAGTTGGAATTCAGATCGCCGCCGTAATGGCCGTAGCCGGTTACACCGCGGTAGTCTCCTTCGCGCTGCTCAAAGGACTAGACTACGTCATGCCGGTACGAATCCTCGACCACAAGGAGGGTGTCGGTCTCGATATCGCCGAGCATGGCGAGAGCGCCTATGTCGACGAGAGGGGTCCATTGAGCGCATAAATCATCGACTCTTAACAGTTCTGTGAATTGCCTGCCCAATCTTTGCCAGAATTTTAACAAGAAGTTACAGGTTCTTAACATCCTTTACTAGCTATCTCTTTCCATGAAGTCATTCTGTATTACACTGAGAGAGTGCCAAAACGATGAACATCGTGAAGGCTCATCCGCAACTCGCAGGCAGGTGCTTTGAAGCGCCGTGCTCTGTGGAAGGAGACCATTTGAATATTAATCCCATCTCACAGGATAGAACCGCAGGCTCACTGCTATCCGATTCCAGTCGACAAAACGAGGTCAGACAACTGGCCCAAAGCGTCGCTGCCTCTCAGTTTGGCGCGACCCAATTCCAACAACCTCGAAACGGCAATGCCAGCCAGGTGGACACCGTCCGTCTTTCTGACGAAGTGGTCTCCGAACTGGGAAAAACCGGAAAGCCGGAAGACCTTCAAAACACCGACCAACTCATCTCCGCGCTCCAAGAAGCTTTTATGGCGAGAGCCGACGAGGGAGCGACCTCAGAAGACGGCGGCGCGAGCGCCGCCGAAGAAAGCAAAGCGACAAAAGACGACGGAAAAC
>JBBKWP010000221.1:0-7827 GCA_037968995.1 Candidatus Xenobia bacterium | reverse complement strand
TCACTCGTGGCTCGGCTCTGGATTTCACCGACTCGGGTGGATTCAAAGAACCGTAGCGAAAGCTGTTGAAGATGGGCGAAGACCTGCCCGCGCAAATCCCGAATTGCGGACTGGGCCGCCAAGTCCGTAAGGTACTTTTGATAGAACCAGCCGAAGCCTCGAGCGATAATAAGAACCAAAAAGGCTCCCACAATAAAGTTCAACTGCTGATACGGATTCTCACCCTGTAAATGCTTGAGGATCCCGTCCCCGACCAATTCCTTGGTCTTCAGGCCCTTAGCCGCGAGCGCGGCGGAGTCTTCGACCTTTCCGTCGGACATCAATCCGAAAAGCCAACCGATGAGCTTAGCTTGAGAAAGCCGCGTTATGGCTACGAAAACCGTGAAAAACAGCGCCCCAACGGCGATCTTCCAGTAGGGCTTCAAGTACCCGAAGATACGACTTTGGACGGCGAGTAGTTCTTTTAATGGCATAGCTTTGCCAATTTTTATCAGGATATAGCGCCCTTGGCAAGTGGGGCCGAGTTTCGGCCCCAGTCTTTCAAGTGCTTAGTCATCGTCCCGATACTTACCGGTTGGACGGAGGTGAACTGAAGTTGACGCACCTTTCCAGCCCGACTCCACATCGCCTGACCGCCTGGGGTCTTCAATAAAAGTCCGACCCTCCTTTGCCAACGATTCTGTTCCTCGAGCGTCGCGTCACGCCGAGAACCGACGACACCTCGAAGTCGCAGGGCGGGCGGATGAGAAAATCGACCTCGAAGCAGCGACACGAACCAAAACCATGGACTCAGGTCGACCGCCAAAAAGTCTATCTTCACACCTTCCGGCGTGGGCTTGGCGAAGAGCTCAAAGTAGGCACCCTCTCCCTCGCCGAATACACGAAGAGAACCGATCGGAAAAAGTCGTACATTTTCTCCATCCAATACCGCTGCCGTGCAGTAGACCCGTCCTCTGACAAACCGTCTGACTTTCTTCCAATCGATAGCATCCATTAGGGGCCTAGAACCTTCCTCGCGAACTGTTGACGAAGATCTCTTCGTTTGTCGATCGAGATGGAGTCCGCGACTTGGGCCAACCCGAGGTAGAACAGATACTCCAGCCATGCGATAGACTCAGCCTCTTCCGTGGAACGGCCCTCCTGCTGGGAGAGATTCCGAAGGTGCTCGACGCGTGAGAGGTCGACACGCGCCACCACTCCAGCGGCCTCCGAATCACATCTCGACCAAACTCGAAACGCCGTCTCCTGATGAAAATTCAGCTGTCCAGCCAACCTTCGCAGATGTGCCTTGGCCCCACCCAGAGGATCGTCGAGAGTCTGCTCTATAAGGTCCTGAGTGTGAGTCTTTTCCCAATAATCGAGCAAATTTTTACGAAATCCCGACACTCCATCGAAGTGGTGATAGAAAGAGCCTTTGGTCTTGCCCACTTCCGCACAAAGTCGATCGACCGTGAGAGCGTTGGGGCCATCCTCAACGAGGAGTTCAAGGCCGATTTCAATCCACTGCTCTTTGCCACGACGCGCCATGTCAAGAACGTACCATACAGTATGGTACTCTTGTCAAGCGAAGTGGGGATCAGATGCCCCTCCCACGAGGAGGGGCGATATAACCCACCGGGTCTTCGGTGATGTCTTTCGCCGCTCAATAATGAGACGGAAAGATAAACACGAAACGAAACGAGGTCCCGAGATGTCCCACACCCCCGAGAAAAACCCGAATAAGGTGCCCACCGAACAACCCGCGTCAGTCCCTACGGAAAAACCTGAGAAGCTTCCGGTCGAGAAGCCGGAACAGATTCCGACGGAGCGGCCCAAATATGTTCCCACCGAACAACCGGCGCAGATTCCGACAGAGCAGCCAACCGAGGTCCCCCTGGGCTGAGGGCGGCGAAGGGGCCGCCATTCCTCTGTGCGAAGATCCCTAAATGCGTTCACTTTGGCCGGTCCTCATACTTGTGACATCGCTACTTTCGGCGTCTTGTACGCCGACGGTAGAATCCGGCTCCCCAAAAGAGTCTTACAAGACATTGCTGAGATGCAAGGGAAACCTCTTGCAAGTCAGTGGGGCCTTGCAGCAGGCCAACCTTGAAGGAAAGCCTTTTCCCTCGGCGCTTCCTCCCAACGTCGGTCCATGCCCGGCAGCCAAAAGCGACACTTACTCCGCCAGTTACGACCCAAAAACTGGCTCTGTCTTCTGTCAGGGTTTCAACCACGCCGACGCAGGACTCGCAGAAGACTACCCCAAGCTCACCGGCCCCCTTTCACAAAGTGATCTGGAAAGATTCCCCGAGGCTCGCTATTCGCGGGACTTCGCACCAAACATCGTTGAGAATGAGCAAGGGACCAATCAGATGCCCGCTGGATTTCCGTTCGACTTTCCGCCCGATGCCAAAGTCTCGGTGCTCTCCTCGGTGGTACCGCTCGATGGAATTTTCTACATCGTGCTGAAATACGACGGCGACATGGATCAACTCGCTGCTCAATGGCACGAGGCCACGGATCAGTCAGCGTTAGCCATGAGGCCTAATGGTGATGGCAGTCTAGGCGTCGGTGGTTCCAACGGACGAGCCAATGAAATCGGAGCCAGTCTCAATCCTAAAAACCACACCATTACCATCCGTTACCAACCAACCTTTCTGCTCGACGGCTAGTCGTCTATTCGACGGTAAGTCGACTGTTCGACGGTAAGTCGACTTTTCAACGGTTAGTCGACTGTTCGACGGCTAGCCGGTAAGAAAACGCGGTACTTAAGTCTCCCGGCTCCACAAAGTAGCCAACTCCAATAGGACGGAAACGGCGGTTTCCATTTCGTCAAGACATGCAAATTCCAACTCGGAGTGAAAATTGTGCATCCCTGTAGAGAGATTAGGCGTGGGAAGGCCGAGTTCGCTCAGGCGACTACCGTCGGTACCGCCTCGGATGGATTTGTAGACCGGGTCGATTCCGATTTTCTGATATGCCTTGGCGGCCAACTCGACAGCCCTAGGCTCCTTAGCGAGGTACTCTCCCATGTTTCGGTACTGCTCTTTGATTTCTACCTCGATTTTCACCTCGGGCGTGGCCGCCATGACTTCCGCGGCGGCCCTTTGAAGCAACGCTGCCTGCTCGGCGAGGTCTGGCGTCTCGAAACTGCGCAAGATGATGCGCAGTGTCACCTCATCCACCCCACCCTTGATCACGTAGGGATGGATGAACGGCTCCCTACCCTGAGTCTGCTCCGGCGACAGTTCGGGCGGCAATTTCTCCAAAAAGCGACCAGTCGCCCGAATGGCGTTACACATTTTGCCGTAGGCTAGTCCCGGGTGGATGTTCTTACCGGTGATGGTTACGAGCGCTAGGTCCGCGGAAAACGTTTCGTTCTCGATCAGCCCCTGAGACTCGCCGTCTAGAGTATAGGCACAAACCGCACCAATGACGCCAAGGTCTAGCTTGTCGGTGCCTCGCCCGATCTCTTCATCACAGGTGAAGATCACTTTGATGGGACAGCGGGGTCGCTCAGGATGGGCAAGCAGGCGAGACACCGCCGTCATGATCACCGCCACCCCGCACTTGTCGTCGCCGCCCAGCAGGGTGCGGCCGTCCGTGGTGATCAACGTTTTGCCCTCAAAGCCCTTCAGATCTTCAGCCGGGAGAATTCGTCCGTTTTTCAAAGTAAGGTCGCCGCCACCATAATTTTGAACCACCTGGGGATCAACCCCGGCACCCGAGGCTTCCGGTGAGGTATCCATGTGAGCCAACCAGGCTATCGTCGGTGCGTTGGCCACGGTGCCCGGCAGCGTCGCCGAGACAATAGCGTGCTCATCCATTGTGGCGTTGAGGCCAAAAGCGTTTAACTCTCCTACGAGAACTGCGCCCAACTCACGCTGACCCTCGCTGCTGGGATAAGTTTCGGCCTCTTCGTCAGCGGTGGTTTCCATACGTACGTAGCGACAGAATCGCTCTAAAAGTTCACTCATCACCGACACTTTGGCAAACGAACGCTCCTTGCCTTTTCCATCGAGGAAGCGCTCATTCAACCTATGAGTTGTCAGATCTCTAGTTCCGGCGGAACAGTGTCGTCAGAGCCACTCCGATGGAGATGCCCACCAACAATATCGCAAGTTGGCCACCTCTCGACGAGAGAAAGGGTTTACTGTCTAAGTCCGCGTTCGGTTTCGCGGGCCCACTTGGGAGACTCGTGTCCTTCACAGCATGATTCGGGTCCATTTCAGAACTTTCTGTCACCCGAACGTTGTCTAAGAGTCCATCGGCGTTGAGCGTCTGCGAACTGTCGGAGTCACGAAACATAATCCTTGAGAGCGAGCCTTCAGCCACGAAGGTAAACTGATAGGGGGCCGCCCCCCCATGAACCTTGTCGGCCTCATCATGTTGGCGAGCCGTCGTCTCGGCCACCAGGGCTCCAAGGATTTTCCCCGTTTCTTCGTCTTTCACCGAAGCGGTGATGCTTTGGGAGTGCTCGATGTCTTCGGTGCTGAAGGCACCATAAAGGAATTCCACGGTGTACGCTTCCCCGGGACGGGTAGCGAACTTCTGGCTAAGAAGTCCGTTAGGCGGAGCATCGCCCGCGTTGAAAGCGACCGAACCGTCACCCAAGATCTCTTCACTTCCCGTGAAGCCCATCTGCCGATAAGCATTATAAGTCACATCGTGGACGGATCCGGTGTAGTCCCAGCCTTCCATCTTCGGGCTCTCGAAGTCTCCATTTATGAGTAACGATTCCGCTTGACCCGGCGATCCACTGAAAAAGACCAGAAGCAAGAACGGAATCAACATCAGGCGAGAAGTCGTCGAGAGCATACCCAGGACTTGGTCTCTACCCACCTCGAGTCCTCCACGGCCGAAACGCGACAGCCCCATCCCCGATTTCATTCTAGAGATGGGACTGCCACCCGGTCAGTTCCAGGTTTTCAAAGCTCGAGCCATCACTCCAACCAAAGAATCCGGGCGGTTGACGTCGGCAACATCACCACTCAACTCCCATAGGAGGAATCCGCCCAACTTCTTCTCTTTCGCGTAGGCGACCTTAGCCGCCAGTGACTGCTCGTCTTCGTAACTGACCACCAATCCCTGCATAGACGGCGCCAGCAGGACAGGCGCTTTAGCCACACTGTCCCAAAGCCGTTGATAGACGCTCGGCTGCTGGGCCCGTCGATTCACTAGGTCCTTGTAGTCGAAGACCCCGGTGTTGTCCCAAGTTCCTTGTCCGACTCCGGTAGCCGACGCGAAGAGCCCCTGTGAGCCGATCCAGGAAAGTCCGTAGGCGGGAACCCCTAAGACGACCTTGTGAGGGGGAACACCGGCGTCGAGATATCCTTGAATGCTATCGCTTACGGTGTAGCCCAAGGAGGCCGGGGTGGGGTCGTTGGGATTTCGGAAGAGGGGGGCGTGATGATTCGTCACCCGCTCCCAACCGCCGTGAAAGTCGTAGGTCATGACGTTGATCCAGTCTAGGGTCTTCGCGATTTCGCTTAACTCCAGGTACTGATACTTGTCGGAGCCCGCGGGGGCAGCGATAGAAAGCAGATAGGGGCGTCCGTCGGCGACCGCTCTTTGATCGAGTTGGCGCCGAAGCTCTTTGAGCAAGAGGGTATAGTTGTGTCCGTCCTCAGGCCGGGTGACATTGGAGCCCAGTCCGCCGGTCACCGGATACTCCCAGTCGATGTCCACGCCGTCGAGACCATAGAGCACCACAAAATCAACCGCCGAACGGGCGAACTTTTCACGAGACGCCGTTGTGAGGGCTATGTCCGAGAAACGTCCCGACAAGGTCCATCCACCCACGGAGATCATAACTTTGAGGTGCGGGTGCTGAGCCTTTAGGAGTTTCAACTGATGAAAGTTACCCTTCAGCGGTTGGTCCCAGGTATCGCCGGGAAAAGCTTTGTCGACCGCCGCCCAGGCATCAAATAGCGCGACCTTGCCCTGCTCGTCGATCTTGGCGAAGGCATAGTTGATGACGTTCACCGAATCCGCGGGGATATCGCTGACAAGGTAGTTTCGATCGTAGATGCCCCACTCCGCGAAGTAGGCCACTAAGCCCGGTCCGGAACCTGAAGATGTTGGGGGTGGAGTGGGAGTGGGAGTGCTACTCGGAGTCGGAGTCGGAGTCGGAGTCGGTGTCGGTGATGGTGTGGAGGTTGGAGTTGGTGACGGCGAAGGACCAGGAGTCGAACCCCCAGTTCCGTCGCTTGTGAAGATCAGATTCTGAAACGACACCCCCCCAGGGGAACCGTTGAAGCCGAACTCTATCTGCGTGTTGGGCGCCAGGATCGCGTTCCAAGCGACAGGACCGACTTTTACCGTCTTCCCTTGAACCGAAAGAATTTTCACGTTCCATATGGAGTCAATCTTGGGAGTTTGCGCACCCACGAGATCGAACTGTAGAGTCCAACCTGAGGCGGGGTGCATACCGTTGTTCCTTATCACGACGTTGGCACCAAATCCGCTGCCCCAATCACCCGTAATGGTCGGGGTCACTTCCACCGCACCCGTTTGCGGGGCGGGAGTCGGCGAGGGCGTTGAAGTTGGAGTCGGAGTCGGAGTCGGAGTCGGAGTCGACTCCGTATTTCCGCTATCGGCATTGACCGGAATCGACGTTCCATTCAGGCGAAAGTTCGTGGGTGTCGCCACCGCGCCGCCCGGCCGTCCGTTGAAACCGATGGTGACGGATCCTCCCGGAGGAATCGTGGTGTTCCAAGTTTCTGGAGCCAAACGGAAGCCGCCCGGCCCTGAACTGAGTCGAGCATTCCATAAACTGTCGATTTGAAAAGCTGCGTCGAACTCCAGAGCCCAATTCGTCAACGGCGAATTTCCGAGATTGGTGAGGACAAGTTCCGCTCCAAATCCGGAACCCCAATCGCCGGTGATATGATAGGACAAGGGAACACCTTGCCCCCTAAAATTCGGCGAAGTATTGAACTCAAGTGCCTGTGTACTCGGAGCGCCTGCAGACGTTGACGCCGAGTTCACGCCGTTCGAGTCTCCGACTGAGCCGCCGCAACCTACGACGAGCAAGGCGAGCAAAATGAGAATTCGTTCCATGGTGGCCTCCTGGATTTCGTTAAATCGAGGTCTGTTGACGGTCAACAGGCCTTTTGTGCAAACGACCCTCGTGAAGCGCCGCGCGCCCTTAACGCTTCCAGTGTATTCCCGAGACCCAATGGTTAGGACGAGACGAAACCGCATTGAGTTCCACAATTTTGGCATAATGGTAGGATTGTCTCAACGACAGCCCAGCGAACGGAAAAGGTGGGCGAAATGTTGTGATCTCGCTCTCATTGTGAACCCGGACTCATCGTGTGTGGGCCCACAGCCCTAGTATATTCTTTTGATTAAGATGTTTTCACGAGGCCAATCAACGGTCTATCGAGAAGAGGACAGTATCATGAGAACCACACTATCCATCGGGGCCGTTATCGTATCCAGCTTTGTAGCGGCCGGTTCGGTCCTTCAGCGCCAAGTGGAGCGATTCGAGGAAGACCTTGAGCGTCGTTTCAAAGCCTTTGAGCAAACGAAGGCGTCAAAGACCTTAAAGCATGTCGAGGTCGAGGTAGATCTCAGTGGTCCTAACGCGGTGAATGTGAACTACATCCCCAAAGAAAATGTGACCTACCACATCTATTTCACGTAAGGGCGTCAAGGCGCCGCCTTGTCCTTAGAGCGGGTTCTGCCTGTCTCTATCTCGCTCTAACGAACCCAGTCAGGCCGTTCTCCCCCAACGAGTGGCTACGGCGCGCCACCCGGTCGGAAGTATTGCCTTCAATCGTTTGAAAGGTCTGTCCGCTCACTCCAGTAACCAGACCGACGTGAGATCTTCCTCCTTCTTTC
>JBBKWP010000220.1:0-4191 GCA_037968995.1 Candidatus Xenobia bacterium | reverse complement strand
GGTTGGGTCGCACTGCTGGTCGTTGTCGTAGGCATCTGGACCTGTGGCCTTCCCGGCCTGATCATCGACCTTTTCAACGAACCCCGAGTGGCGTCCAAAGACGTTAGTAGACAAATCTTGGGGCTGGTCCTGTTGGGGCCGATGGCCGCTCTGCCCCTTTTGGCCGGGCTCGAGGTCGGCACTTACCTTCTCGTTTGCTGCCTTTGGACCGGATTGTGTCTGGTGGCGGGATTCGCTCTTTTGGCTTTCAGAACCCAACGACCGCTCCCGAAGTTGGCCCTCGACTTCGTCACTCTGGTGATTCCCCTAGGAATTCTGGAGTGGCTGGCCCGAGCGTCGCAAGCTCTTCCCGAGGCCGAAGCGTCCACCCGAGACATCGCTCTTTTGGTCGGCACCTTCAGTTTTTCTACTCTGGTGCAAGGGTTAGGATTTCTGGCTCTAGCGATCGTATTGCTGGCGACAGGACTCAGCGGTCTTGTTCCTTCGTACCGCACCGGCGGAGGCCGCCTGGTGGCCATGGCCATGGTGTTGGGCGCTTTGGTCAGCCTCACGGTCGGACTCCGTTCGGTCGAACCCCAGTCGCTCTTCGCCCCCGTACGGGCTGAATCGGTTGCTGGGCGGAGAGCCTACTTGCTCACCCCAGGACAGGACAATCCCTGGCTCCTCCCCAGCGTCGATTACCCCCAACTCAAAGTGGATGTGGTCGGCACCAGACGCCACCCACAAGTGGCGCGCCTGCTCCTCGCCTCAGCCGTGCTCGACTGGGATGACGCAGCTGTTCAAAAGAGTTTATTGGAATGGTCGGAGCAGGCCCAGGGCGTCACTTGGGGTCTCTCAGAGTTCGTGAACAGCCTCGGTGGTCGGGAGGGAGCGGTGATCGATCTCCCCACAGAAGATCGCCAGAGACTCGTAGCTCAACTGCTGGCGAATCTCAAGTGGCGGGTGCTGGAGCGTGCCGTGTTGGCACAAAGCCGGGGTGCGGTGGCAGGCCGGATCGAAAGCATCGATGGACGCAAGGAAGGCGTCGTATTGAGGCTGATTACTGTAGCGGACACCCAGCCCACGCGTCAAGCCCTGCAGATCCTCGCTGATGAGCAGACGCGGGTTCAGCAACTGGTCAGTGACGACAGCCTTGGTGCGAAATTTGCCCTTGGCGCCCCCCGGACAACCATCACCGACGCGGACGGTGATTTCACCTTTCCGCGGGTCGCCGCGGGCACTTATGTTCTCGCCATCGTTCAACCAGAGGCGAAAAGCCTCACAATGAACTCAACGATACCCGGCCTCATTCGCGTCGAAAATCGAAGTGTGACCCTACCAGATATCAAAATTACCAGTGGACGAGAGGGCGAAGATCTCAGCCTGGAGGCCAGCCTTTGGGAAGAAGAAGGCCCTGTTCGCTTCTCTGTGGATGCCACGGGCCCTAAAGCGCGACTGGATCAGGGGGCCGGCATCACAAGGTTCATTCCCAACGCGGTCTTTCACGGCGGCCGCGCGAGGCTTAAGATCCGAACCGAAGGAGAATCGACATCCGAAGGTTTGGTGGTCGCCAAGTTCCTCGCTAAAGACGGCCGCACGCTTTTGAGCGAACAGGTCAAATTTGGCGGCGGATTGGGATTGAGAGAACTGGAAATCTCGACCGGTGAGGACGAGGGGTACCTGCAACTCTCGATCCTTGCAACACGAGACGAATTGACGCTCCGAGCCGTGAAAGTGGAGGTCGACATCCCATGATTGAATTGCAGCCCGGAGAAATCCTAGAAGATCGCTACACCATCGTGGGTCCCCTGGCCGAAGGCGGCATGAGTTCCGTCTATGAGGTTCGGGACAAACGTCTTCCCGGCCGACTGGTAGCCAAGCAGATGCGACCGTCGATGCTGGGTTCAGTTGGGACCGACCAGTTAGAGACCCTGTTTCGCCGAGAGGCGGAAGTTCTCTCCAAGCTGTCTCATCCGTTCCTTCCCAAGGTCACGGACTATTTCGAATCCCTGGGGCGCCGATTCTTGGTAGAGGAACTGATCGAGGGTCAGACCTTGGAAGCTTGGACCGGCCGTCCGGAGAGTCTACGGGAGTCACGCGTCGTCGGTTGGGCCTTGCAGATCGCTCAGGCCCTGCAATACTTGCACGACCACGGGATCATCTACCGCGACTTGAAACCCTCGAACGTGATGATCACTCCTACCGACGACATCCGTCTGATCGACTTCGGTCTGGTGCGCTTTTACACCCTAGGGAAAACCCAGGACACCATCATCATGGGAACACCCGGCTATGCCGCCCCCGAACAGTATGGCCAGGGCCAAACCGACCCGAGATCCGACATTTTCAGCTTGGGCGCCCTGATGCACCATCTCCTCACCGGCGAGGACCCCAGCTTGCGTCCGTTCGTCTTTGGGTCTGTGCGCGAAGCCAACGCCAACGTCAGCGAGCACGTCGACTACGCGGTGCGAAAGGCCGTTCAGACCGACCCGCTGCTGCGCTTCGAGTCGGCTGAGATGATGGAGCAGGCGTTGCTGGGTCAACGTCCCATCCCGCCCCACGGAGAGCGTTTCGCTTTCGGAATCGAAGCCGAGCCAGTTAAGCCGACGGCCACCGCCACCGCGGCCTGTTTGGGCGCGGGCGGCGTCGCCGTGATGCTTCTTTCCGCCGCTCCGGTCACGGCCTTTGTCACACTGAGTCTCACGCCGCTCTGGCTGATGACGCTGTGGCGCCGTTACACAGAGCAGAGACGCTTGGCCTCTCTGGTGATCAAGGTCGAGTCAGACGGAGTCCTTCTGTTTGAAGGACCGGAGAAAACCCGCTACACCTGGTTTCAAGTGAAAGAAGTGCGTTTCGAGCATCGCGGATTTGACCTCACGCCTATGCTCTGCCTTAAACTGGGGTCCAAAGAACTCAAGCTCCCGGTTGGACCTCCGGAAACATTGGAAAACCTATCCGAGGTCACCGGCCTTCCCGGCGCCGAACGCCTCAGCCGCCTGCTCATCGACCGGGCCGGACTGGAAACCACGCAGCCCGGGGGAAGAGTGTATCGGTGAAGCTGTCGGAAAATGGTCCAATTAGGCAAGGCCAGACCACCCTCCGGCGGGGGACTCTAGAACGAAAGTCGAAGGACCGAGTATGGGCATCCTGTCTCTCGATACCAGTGACGAAGCTGAAAAATTCCAACTCGACATTCTGCGTCGACAAGGTGATCAGGGTCGACTGAAACTTCTAGAGAATGCCATCTTGACGAGTTGGACGCTCTCCAACCTTGGCAAAAAGGATCGAAGTCTCACGTCCTGTCAGGAAGCCGCGCCCGCCGAAATTTCTGGAGAACTCCAACCGATGAAACCCCTCCGCACGCCTCTTCAAGCCGCTCTGGCCTTCGACACGCTCGAGATTCCATACGTCGTCGGAGGGTCGTACGCCAGCAGCATTCACGGAGAGCCACGCTCGACACGGGACTGTGATTTTCTCGCGGACCTCAAGACCGAGCATCTCGTCACCTTGCCTCCGCTTCTCCAAAAAGAATTCTACCTGAGCGAAACCGCGATGGAAGAGGCTTTGAGATTGCGGCGTAGCTTCAATCTGATTCACCTCGAAACGGGCTTTAAGATCGATATCTTCGTGTCCGAGGGCCGACCCTTCGACGAGGAGCGACTCAAACGCGGAATTTCCCTGGACATCGGACAACAAACCTTGCGAATCTCGACGGCTGAGGACACGATATTGGCCAAACTAGAGTGGTACGAGCTTCATGCATCCGAGCAGCAGTGGCGAGACATCCTAGGTATTCTTTTGATCCAAAAAAATAAACTCGACAGCGGTTACTTGAAATTCTGGGCGCGAGAACTCCTCGTTGAGGAATCCTTGCAACGGGCTTTGGCGGCATCGGCTTAATGGAAATAACCCAGATGGGGCTTTGCGGGGAGCCGAATTTTTCAATGTTACAAAGGTCGGGAAAATCCGAGGACCATTTCAAAGCGGATCGCTATGGCCCCCAAGCGGTTATGTTTCGCCTAGCCCAGATTTCTTAATCTACACTGCGCTTTCCACGGGTCCTATCTCGCCCGCACAAATCCCGTCAGACCACTCTCCCCCAACGAGTGGCTACGGCGCGCCACCCGGTCGGAAGTATTGCCTTCAATCGTTTGAAAGGTCTGTCCGCTCACTCCAGTAACCAGACCGACGTGAGATCTTCCTCCTTCTTTC
>JBBKWP010000219.1:0-2980 GCA_037968995.1 Candidatus Xenobia bacterium | reverse complement strand
CAGGCAGCCCTCTACCAACCGTTGAGTAGCATTGTAAAGGTTCCGGCGTGGGATCGGGGACAAAGTCTCCATTGTCTGCAAAGAGCGCTCGATCGTGTAGAGGGCGGCGTTCTGATCTTGTTCCAGATACGGTCGGAGCTGATCGTAGAACGAGTCCGCGAACGCTTCGAAATTCCGCTCTTTCGCCACCAGGATGGTCGTTCCGTCCTTGTTCGTTCGATACTTGGAGGGAAACTGCCGCCGGCCCAGATGGGCCAGAGTGGAGTTGAGCCAATTGACACAGAGCACCGCTGTTTGTGGGTCGTTAACACTGGGAGAGAGGGCCCGCCCCGCGATATCGACCAACTGGTCGCTCAAGTAGAACAGGTCTTGGGTTGGAGAGCGTTCGTCGCCGATCACGAAGTAAGTCTCAAAATCGCTGCCTTTTGACTTTTTCTCCTCCCCATAGATCTTGGCTAATAGTTGCCCTTTGGTGAGAAAATCGCCAGGCTCCACAAACAGGTTGATCAGAAGAGAGTTTTTGCCGACAAGGCTGGTGAGGGCGTCTATATCCAAGGATTGAAGATGACCATCTTTGCTGCAGTGAACACACTGGGAAGGCTGGCGAAGAGCGATGTCGACGGTTTTTGCCAGCTGTTCTTTCTCTTCTCCCATCATTTCGGGACACACTTTGTCCACTTGATCGACGAGTTCATGGCCGATTTTCGCTACCAATTTCGAGATATGAATAGAGTTAGGTGTGTGGTGGATGAAATAGATGAGGACAGCCAGGCTGGCCACGGCCAGAAGGACACCGACGAACACCGAGCCATGAGGCACGAAGCCGCCCCCTTCGTCGCCGGAGCGGATGATCCGCAATATCAGCAAGCAATAAATAAAGGTGGAGATAAAAGTGCCCAGGGTTACCTGATTACCCCTGTCCTTCATGAAATTGTCGATGATGCGCGGCCCGAACTGTGATGACGCGTAAGCGACCGCCGCGATAGTGATGGAGAAGGTGACACCCGCCACTCCGATCATCGATCCGGCGATGGTGGAAAGTAGGGCTCTAGCTCCGGCCGGTTTGTTGGAATAGATAAAGTCCCAAGTATCGAGCCACGCGGAACCCATCCATTCATCGAGATGAATGGTGAGCTGAGACATCACAATGGCAAATATCGCCATGGTTCCCGGGATAAGCCAGTAGCTGGAGCGAGCTCTCCTGATGAATTCGGTCAGTTGGCCTTTCAATTGCATGAGATCCTAGTCCGTTTCCACCACAACCTCGTCAAACTTCTCCGCGTGGGCTTGAGGTTGAACGACTTGGTCATCGACTTTAGCGAGCGCCTGCGCAATTTCCGCGCCGAACAGGAGAATATTGGTGCTGAAGTAGATCCACAACAGCAGAAGGATCAGCGAGCCCGCGCTTCCGTAAGCGTCCCCGGGATTGGATTTCCCAAGGTAGAACCCGAAGGCGAATTTTCCGATGACAAATAGTATGGTAGCGAAGACGCCGCCCATGACGGCGTGTTTCCACTGAACTTCGGCGTCCGGCAAAACTCTGTACATCGCGGAAAAGAGAGTGCCGATCACGAGCAGCGTGAGGGGAATTTGAAGCAACTCGACGAGTCCGGCGCTAAGCCCCGTCCAAATCTCGATCCTCGAACCAAAAGCGCTGGTCAGCGCGGACAGCAGAAGCGAAACCAAAAGTAAAAAAGCGGTGCCCAGGACGGCCGTCACACTCAAAAGGCGTTTTTGTAGGACGATGGTCCAGCCCGCCGAGGGTTTGACGCGCACATCCCAAACGTCGTTGAGAGCCATCCTCAGTTGACGGAAGAATCCCGAGGCCGCGACCAGTAGGGTAACAAAACCGATCACGGTGGCTAATTTGTTCTCGGAGGCGGTGTGATTTTGACCGATGTCTCGCACAACTTGAGCCGTACTATCTCCAACAAGCGTGGAGATCTCTTGGGTGAGTTGGTCGAGTGCGGCCTGGGAATCGTAGATTAGGCCGACCACACTCAAAGTGATAACCACCAGGGCCGGTAACGCGATGATGGCGTAGAACGACAGCGCTGCTGAGTGGGATGGGCATTTATCGTCCAGGAAGTCTTTCCCGGAGACTTTTAAGGCCCTTAGAGTCTTATGCATGAACTTCTATCCTCTAGGAGGAAGGCTCGTGAAACAAGGCCCCATCCGATGGGAATTTCCGGTATGCCCCACGAGGGCTCGGATGGATGTATCATCCTGCGCCCAAGAGTAGAGCCAAGGAGGTGGCGGCCAACCTTGACTGCGCGGCCTGCGAGGAGGCTTGAAGTTGGGCTCCTCCGAAGCTTGAGCCATCGAATCTCTATCTTCCGAGAAGACGCTCCGACCGACTGCTCAAACGGTGGCCACTGCGTTCCAGAGGTTTGCCAAACTAGAGGGTTCCAGTGGGATCCTCCTCTTCGTGTGCGCCCTGACCGCCCTGACGTGGGCCAACGTGGAGCCGGACTCCTACCATCATCTGCTGGAGATGCCCGTGGGTCTGCGCCTCGGCGACTTCCAGATGGTCAAGTCCCTTCACTACTGGGTCAACGATGGCCTGATGGCCGTGTTCTTTCTGGTAGTGGGAATGGAGATGAAGCGTGAGGTTCTGGTCGGTGAGCTGGCGGCACCCAAAAAAGCCATGCTACCCATCGTCGCGGCGGTGGGCGGGGTCGTGGTTCCCGCGCTACTCTATGCGCTGCTGAACCTTGGGGGACCGGGCGCCTCGGGGTGGGCGATTCCAGCCGCCACGGACATCGCCTTCGCGCTCGGGGTTCTGGCCCTGATCGGGAGTCGCGCCCCGGCCAGTCTGCAGATCTTCCTGGCTGCCCTCGCTATCGTGGACGATCTCGCGGCGGTTGTGATCATCGCGCTCTTCTACACGCAAGATATCGTCTGGCCCCCCCTCGGATGGGCCGGGCTAATTCTAACCATCCTGCTCGTCCTCAACCTCCAGGGGGCTCGCCACCTTTCG
>JBBKWP010000218.1:0-6365 GCA_037968995.1 Candidatus Xenobia bacterium | reverse complement strand
AGGGCTGCGTCTAGAAAACCCAAACGGCCCTCTGAGCCATCAGTCTCGCACCTTACTCTTTTGAAGTGGCTCAGAGCGCCCACGAGCAATTTGCGGTGCAGGCAAAGAGCTGAGCTGCGGGAATCCTAGGCAAAGCGCGCCACCTACCCTTTCATCGCGGATGCGCAGTGTGATCGCCTACCAATCAGCGGTCATCAGAAGGAGACATTCTGTGAAATCTCAAGTCCGGAGAAGCTGGTGGGGCCCCATCGTGGCCGCCCTCCTACTAAGCCTACTGAGCCTGATTTGCATGACCGGGTGCGGCTCGGCGACAGAGCCGGAGATCTCGCAGACTCCCACCGGAGCAGGGCCCAGCAGTCCCGGATTTCTCATCGTCTCGCAAAACGGCGGTCTGACGCGTCTCAACCACAACGGACAGAATCCCGTCCCGCTCACCTCGGGCTTTCGGGATCAGCACCCGTCCTTTAGCCCCGATGGCAGTCAGGTCATTTTCTCGCGCTCGACCTCCCATGGTTCCGGCGCGGCTGACATCTACAGAATGCGCCTCGACAGTAGCGACCTCACCAATCTGACAGCGGGATTTCCCCTTCCGGCCTTGGACCCCGAGTATTCCTTCGATGGCCAAAAGATCGCTTTCTCAGCCAGGGTCAGTGGTACCGAACAAAACATCTATGTCATGAACGCCGACGGTACCAACCCTCAGCAAGTCACCAGCGGTCCAGACATCGACCAGACTCCCGCCTTCTCGCCGGATGGGCAAACTCTGGTCTTCCAGCGCGGCAACCACATCAGCACCGTCGCCGTCACTGGCGGCTTGGTCAGCAACTTAACCGATGGCCTCCAGGTCGACACCTTCCCCTCCTATTGTCCACCCGGCGACCCCTACATTGTGATCTTCACCCGTGGGGGAGAACTGTGGGCGCTCCAAGGCGAGACCCTCTTCCAAGTGACCCATACGTCAGCCGAGTCCGAGTTTCTAGCTCGCCACTCGCGCGAGCACGACACCCTTTACGCGCTGGCCTCCTCGGCTCCCACCAGCGGCATTCGCGGCATTCGCAGCCAAAGTCAGGGCCCCTCAGGAAATCTCTACAGCCTGCGGCCCGATGGAAGTGGCCGCAAGCAGCTAACCAACAACCTGCAAGCCAATGGGCTGACCGTAGGCCCCAGACTCCAACAAGCCCCGAGCAGCACCTTCACCATGAATATGGTCAACAATTCCACCGACACCCTCTATGTCTATGTGTTTGGCTACGACCCCACAAATTCCGGAACCCCTTCCTACCTAGACACCGACGGCACCGTCAAGGCCTACAGCGCCGGTACGGGCATTCCGCCCGTCGTAGCTACTGTCGCGGGCAACGGCGGAGCACCCGCTTCGCCCTTAACCCTCCCCCTACTCAACAAGGCCAGAATCTATTTTTCCAACAATCCCAATCTCACGTTCACAGCCTTCGAAGAGTCGCCCAGCCTCACTGACGGCAGTGAACTCTTCGACTTCGTCGAGTACGACTACAGCACGCCGGGCGGGGTCTTTACCGCCGACACCAGCTGTGTGGAGGCGTTCGCCCTCCCCTTCAAGATCGAGTCGGTACCAGCCGGCAGCGTGAACGGCGTGGCCACACCCGTAGGCATGGACGCCGCAGGTCGAAGCAACGTTTTCGCCAGTATCACCGCCCTGGGTGATCCCTGGACCCGACTGATCGTCACCAACCCCACCACTCAGGCCCCCACCCGTTTGCTGGCTCCCTGGCACGGCGATATGGCCAGCCCGCCATTCCCAGCCGACTATCTGGCTCCCAGTATCGCCCTGCAGTGGGGACAGACCATCAAGCTCAACACCTACCTACAAAACCCAGCTCAATACTATCAGGCCAGCCAGAGTTCAGGCGCTTGGGTCTTCAAGCCGGCGTCGGGCAGCGGAGCCAGCGTCACCTACCCGAACCCCCCAGACTCCAAGACCGCCTTCTCTTGCGACATTCCATTCCAGTCCACCGACCAACAGATCGGATCGCGTCTCACCGCCATGCTGGCAGCCGGGCTCAATCGGGGCACCCTGCTGTATCCCAATCTCAACCCAGCGCCGATCCCCTTCGTTCCCGTCACATCCGGGCAGCCCGATTTCAGCCCCGTAGACTTTTACAAGCCGGGTAGCCCCGCGCCGCAAGTGCCGCAAGTCAACGAGTATGCCAATATCTTGCACCAGAACAGCATCAAAGGCTACCAGTACGGCTTTGCCAGTGACGACCAAGGCAGCCAGTCGTCAACTTTGACCGTCCCAAGTGGGATACAGTCCATCACCGTAACCGTATCTTCGTTCTAAAAGCGCCGGCTCCCGATGATCAATACTATTATATAGGGGGGGTGACCAATTCATCATTGTAAAGGTGACACGATTACGACGAGAAATGGCCCTGAACGCTGTGGATATCCAGCCGGAACGATTCCTCGGTTACTCTTGCTCTGTATGAACAGAGAAGTCGTTCGCAACCGAGAACGCAGGCTTTATCTAGGGAACTCTTTGCCAGAATTCATGAAATCATTGGGGCTCAACCCTCATAACGGAAGTCTTCGAAGCCAGAATAGTGACAGACGGCGTCTTCACACTCAGATGACAAACCTTTTTCAGGCAGTGATTCAGTTCAGCGAAGTCCCTAACGAAAAGAAGATGACCTGGGATGGCCACCGAGGAACGGTTTCTCAAAGCCAAGCAGTCTCTGGCTCAAGAGCCGGCAACGACCTACCGAGACGATTTCGAGCCATTGTTGGAGAAAGAAGACATGACCTGGGCCTTGGCGCTGCGGTCGCCGGACCAACAGGAAGCGATCGCCTTGTTTTACGAGGCGGACCTGCCGGTGAAAGACATCGAGCAGATCATGGAGCGAGACCGCGCGGCGGTGGACGCTCTCTTGTATCGCGGGCGGCGTAAGCTTCGCGCCTTGCTGAATAAGGATCTCTGGTGTTGATAAACTCGGAGATGTCGCTGTTCGTGAACCCCGACGTGAACCTTGAAGCCCTGCGCCACAGCACCTTAGCACACGAGTTGGGTCACATCCAACTGCATCAGGGCGAGATAGAGAGCCAGTTCATTTCGCACTACGGCCGCTGGGGGAGCACCTACGACTCTCGAACCTTCCAGCGCGAACGGGAAGCCGACCTCTACGCGGCGGTGGTTATGGTGGTGAGACCCAGTAACAGGGTCCGTGAAGGTTCCCACCGCACTATTCTTGATGCGAATTCTCGAAGTTAGAGATGTGCCTTCAAGTCTTGCCTTTCGCTCTGCCGGACCTAAGGGACAGACAAGAGAACTACTTCTTTCTCGTCATGAAGTCATTGTTGATGAATTGCCGCACGGCGTGAAAACTTTGGTGGCAACGGCGGACCTTCAAGGACGAGAAGTTACGGAGCCCCATCGACTTCTTGGTGAGGCTGTTGCTCAGGCTCTTCTCTGTGAGATTACGCCCAGCGGCTCTGGAGTTCTGTTGGCCGGAGACTTTTATGCCAACGAAGGGGCCGATAAGATGGGCAGTAGTGGCGAGGTTGGCGGTGTATGGAGCGCCTTCGCCGATCCATACAGGTGGATGGTTGGGGTTCTAGGCAACCATGACCGTCTAAAGGATGCCGTTGAAGGCACGACCCTGTTGGACGGACAGGTGATTGAGAAAGATGGTCTGCGAATCGGCGGCATCAGTGGCATTGTAGGGAAGGCGAGCCGCCTTCTGCGTCGCGATCTCAAGACTTATCTGGAATTGCTTGAACAGCTCCTCTTGAGCCGGCCCGATCTGGTGGTGTTGCACGAGAGCCCCGCCGGAGATTGTCCCGAACGACGAGGCAACGTTCACATCGCGGACCTGCTCGGTCGTTCGCCTCCTACGATTGTGGTGTGTGGTCACTGTCGTTGGCCTTCTCCTTTCTTGGAACTCAAGAACGGTACTCAGATTTTGAATGTGGATTCTCGGCTTTGTCTATTGCGATCGAATTCGTAGACGGCCATTTTGGAGCGCTGACACATAGGTTTTTCCGACACCCTGAGGTCTGAATTCAGGATCCTGTTCCGTTGCTACTCAGACCCCGACCCCGGAGACACGCATTTAAAACGCGCCCTTGAATGATTTATCCTTCATAAAGGATATTCTGGCTTTATCCTTTAATTGGGATAATCATGCAAGACAGAACAACGAAAGATAGCCTTGTCGTCAATGCTGAGCAGCTCGGTCAGACACTTCGTGGGGTGCGACGGGAGTTGGGATGGACTCAAGCTGAGGTAGGGCTGCGTATGGGCGTTCCTCAAAAAGAGATTTCCAAGATGGAAACGGGGACAGGAAAGACGAGTGTTGAGCGGCTTTTTCTTTTGCTGTCAGCCCTCAATCTTGAGCTTGTGATTCGGCCCCGAGATACGGACCTTGATGGGAATTCGGAGTGGTAGTATGAGCGCAAGGGGAAAAGGGCTCGCGGTGTGGATGAACGGTCACCTGGTGGGTAACTGGTCTTTTCGATCGTCGGAGCATTCCTTTGCCTATGAGCCGGAATGGCTCGCTCAGCCCTTCCGACGTCCGCTCTCTTTGTCGATGCCCTTGAGAGGACCGGCGGCGCCCTATCGTGGGCCCGTGGTGGCGAACTTCTTCGACAATCTTCTGCCGGACTCGAGCTTGGTGAGGACACAGCTCCAGAGGCGTCTGGGTACGGACTCCAAAGAGCCTCTCGCTCTTTTAGAGCATCTCGGGAAAGACTGTCTGGGCGCATTGCAATTGTTGCCCTTTGGCGTCGAAGGCGAAGAGCCGAAAAGGATTGAGGGGGAAGAGATCCAGGAGCCCGAGATCGCTGACGTTTTGCGACAGTTGCCCCAGTTTCCCATGGGCGTGGGCGGTGATTCTCATCTTCGACTGTCGTTGGCGGGAAATCATGAGAAGACGGCGCTCCTCCGCTACGACGGGCGATGGCTTAAGCCGCGGGGAGCGACACCAACGACGCACATCTTCAAACTTCCCATTGGTGTGACGGAAGAGGGCTTCGACCTCAGTGAGTCGGTGGCTAACGAGTGGTTGTGCCATCGGATCCTTCAAGGATTTGGCCTTCGCGTCGCTTCGGCTGAGATGATGGCTTTTGAAGACCAGCGATGTCTCGTTGTAACCCGCTTTGATCGCTTGCTGAGAGCCTCAGGAGAAGGACTGTTGCGTTTACCTCATGAGGATTTCTGTCAAGCAACCGGAACGCCGCCGGCGTTCAAGTATGAAGTGGACGGGGGACCGGGAGTGAAGAAGTGCTTGGCTCTTCTTGCGGGCGCGAAAGACCCGGCGAAGGATAAAGAGAACTTCTTCAAGACGCAGCTTCTTTTCTGGATCCTCTGCGCGATCGATGGCCACGCCAAGAACTTCAGTCTCGCCATCCTACCCATGGGACGATTTGAGATGGCGCCGCTGTATGACGTTCTTTCCGCCTATCCGATCCTAGGACAGGGGAAAGGCAAGCTGGCGCGCCAGCACACGACGATGGCCATGGCCGTTTGGGGAAAGAACCGTCACTACCATTGGCTGCGGATTGCGAAACGTCATTGGATAAAGACAGCCGCAGATTGCGGTATCATTGAAGGAGAGCAGCTTATTGAGACGGTCGTTTCTCAGGCTGAGTCTGTCATATCGAACATCGCTAAAGAGCTCGACCACGACTTTCCTCATACGATTTCGGAACCCATCTTTGAGGGAATCCTTAGGGCCTGCCACGGTCTTAGGTGAGTTAATATTTGTCATTTTTCTATATTTGCTATTTTGGCAAATATAGAAAAATGACAAATATCAAGAGGTGAAATTCAAGCTTCAAGCACCAGTAGGCCCTCTTTGGTCCGGCCTACCCACCGCTTCGAGCTGCCGGTGGGTAATCTCGAAGCGTCGAGCTTGACGGCCCAAGGAAGAGCCAGTTCACGACCCAAGGTTAAGCAGAGCCGGACAGTTTTGACCTGTTTGCATCGAGCGAGAAGCTCCTGAAAGACCGCGGCGCGAAGCCAGGGGGTGCTTTCCAGAAGGTCTCGGGCCTCTTGGAGAGGTTGTCGAACTCCGACCTGACTTAGCAACTCAAGAACCGCGCGCTCGGGATCGGAGACGAGCGGAGCTCCCTTTTCGTCTTGAAACGGGCTTACTCGAACAAGCGCTTGAGGGTCTTCTTCTTCAAAGAGCCGTAATCGGTGGTAACTGCTCTCAGGAAAATGCTGGGTAAACCACGGCGGCAAGGAAGCCGACTCCGTTCCATAGAGTTGGAGCGGCACTTTGTGAGAAAGATTGTGTCGAAATCCATGCCATTCAAGCGCGGACTTGCCTCCTACGGGTAGTCCGGCCACCCGACGCTCTAGAAGCCGCAGGCTCGGGGAAAGTTCT
>JBBKWP010000217.1:0-16837 GCA_037968995.1 Candidatus Xenobia bacterium | reverse complement strand
AGTGCGAGAATTTGGTCCCCGGAGACATTCACCGTCGCTTGACGGTGTCGACCCAACTCGACGAGATCACATGGAAGCACGTACTTCTACCCGTCTGGATCGCCGCCTATGAATACGGCGGAAAGAGCTATCGCTTTCTGGTAAACGGTGAGACCGGACAAGTGTCGGGTGAAGCCCCCTATTCGTGGTGGAAAATCGGCGGTGCGCTCACCGCGCTGTTCTTCGCCATGCTTATCTTCTTCCATCTCATCAATGACGACCCACGGGTCACCGAACTGGCTCTCATCTCCAAAAGCCTCTTCTTTACGGTGGCGCTCACCGTGGTGCAGGGCTTTAGGTACTTGGTATCGTCCCGCAACAAGATGGCGCTTCAGGCTAGAGAGTTCTACCGCTGGTTTCAATAGTCGTACCAGATGGTACACGGTATCTGCCACAACCCTGGATTCAGAGGTCTTCGCTGCGACGTGACGGCAAAGGAAGGTTAGGATGCGCGGTAAAAGAGAGACAATATGGACGAACTAGAATCCCTCTTAGATCTTGACAACAGACGCGAGGACAAGCGCTTCAAATTAGACGTCCCCATGACAGCGGACGGATTCGCCGCCAAGATCTTGAATCTCTCCGAGAAAGGCGTCCGATTCGTAACCAGCGATCGGGTTGACGGGGAAGCTGTGACCTTGGTTTTGGGAGACGGTTCGAACACCCTTCAACTGGCCGGCAAGCGAGTGTGGAGCGAGCAAGTCGGCCCCGGTCACTCCGCCATCGGTGTTACTTTCCAAGACAGCGATGACCTGGCGAAGTTTCGGAAACTCTTGTCCCGAGACTAAGACCTGTGGATGTCCCACGAAGGTTCGTCCGGACGTCGAGCAGAGCCCGGTGTTAAAGGCACCTTCTCTTCGTTGGGAAGTTTGGACTCCTACCTACCGCTTCCAGTAAACGGACTCGACCTGAATGCGCCCCCCCGGCAAATTTCGAACGTAGGCGTCGAGGAGATCACTGTTATAGACGAACTCAACATCTTGGCACTGTTCGAATTCGATTCCGTTCGGGTCACCTGGATTCAGGGGGGCATTTTTCTGTAGAGCGACAATGGTGCCCTCGAATTTCGCTCGAGCGGCCCCTCCCCCATTCATCTTAATACCCTGGCGGGCGTAGACGAGTCCTTTGAACGTCCAGTCTTTGGAGTGATCAGGATTGAAAAGTTCGACATTGCCACCGGCGAAGACCAGCAGTCCCGAACCATCATTCGAGGTGTCAATTGTCACGCTGTCGGTGTTTTTGGGCTGAATTTTCACATCACCGCGTCGAGAAACGAGGCGCCCCAAGCCTTGAGTAACTCCGTTTCTGATATTGATGGTGCCGTCGGCTACTAGGCTCGCTTTCGCGACGCCTCCAACGCTTGCGGAGTCGGCGCTGTAGCCGAGGTCGAGCACGGGAGGAGGGGTGGCAGTCGGTGCCCCTTCCGCAGTTTCCGAGGTGAGGTGAAAGGGGCCTTTGATTTCGACGGTGGCCTCTTTATTCACGGTCACCTGCTGTTTCGTCAGATCGAACCGAACTTCCCCGTGAGTTCCGTAGGTCTTGGCGTCGCCAGCGACCACCTCGGTTGAGGGAATCGAGACTCCGTGGTCGGTAGCGAGTTGGCTATAGGAGCCGATCTGAAACGAAACCACTTTGATACTGGCCGGATCTAGGATTCCGACATCTCCTGAATCACCGCCCACATCGGCCGTGCCGGGGACGCTGTCCTTGATGTCTTCAATCCGTTCGGCTCCTCGATAGACTTGAGTCGGAACCGGATCCTCCGGATTCTTGTAATACTCCAAGACATCGATCCATAAGTCTTTTGTGCCCGACACAGTCCCATGATGAGCGGAGTCGAACAGTCCATCATCGGAGTCGTTATATTCCGCCGAGAAAGTGACAGTTGCCAGGCGACGGACAAAATTCCATCGTCCCCCCTCCGGCAACACCACGTGGGTCGCATCATCAGGGAGTTGCAAGTCCGCCTCATTGAGATCGTAAATAGAAAAATGCGATTCTGCCTGAGAGACGATCTTTCCGTGACTGTTGCGTCGTGCCGCGGCGACTTGCTCCTCTGTCTCAATCTTATCCGGCAGCACTAACTCGTCGGCACTCGAATAGATGTCTCCCTTTGCCCATAGTAGTCCCTTCCCGTCAGGCTCGCCTGAAGTAGTAAGAAACTGACTGCGATCATCAGATAAGATGTCCGGTACGGTGATATCCCCTTCCGCTCGCAGCATATTACGGTCCGGGTCCAAACTCCGCATGGTCAGCGTTTCCGCTCCGATCTTCACATTGGCTCGAGTCAACACGGAAGAATCAAAAAGAGGGGCAACCTGGATCTTGAACTCCGCACGACGGGTCGAAGTGCCAGAGCGACTGGTCACCGAACAATAGGCCGTGCCTGCTTCGGCTTTGGCGGAAATTTCGTGAGCGCCGCCTCCGGACAAATTGTTGTAAATAGTGGCCGTGAAATCAACACCGAGGTCCTCAATCTCGCCCTCAAAAATGTAGGTCCCAGGGAAGGCTTTGGCATTGAGAATCGGTGAAGCCATGTCCGCACTGCCGTCTTTCGGAAACGGCACGGCTCCCCAAGTACGGTCGTGCTCAATTCGATACACCACGTACTCATACACCGCATCGCAACCGAAAGCGGCAGATTGAGTCGCATTGGTGCTGCGGGTGAGAGCAAAGTGGGATCGATACGCTTCGAAGAATGCCGCCGTCAGCATGGCCAAGATGCCCACCATGATCATAGTAGTTGCGAGCGCTATGCCTCGACGTGACTTCATCGGTGCCCCCCTGTTTTCACTTGGACGACTTCACCGATTTCTCGAAAAGGCCGCCTGCTCCACCTATTGTCTCAGAAAACCTAGTGCTTGCCCATCTCATATCGGAGGCCAGGTGTTCTTCGGGCGGAAACTCCAACTCACTTCCAGATTATCTTCCACGCGAGCATCCGCGGCCAGCGCTCTTTTTCCGCCGGAGTGAACCAGATGCAACTTGACCTTGACCGTTCCGTTCCCCAATTTGCTGGAGGCCTGGAAGTCGGCCACGCTTTCCGATAGGTATCGTGTGTAGAGCGCGTAACGATTGCTCTCGGGGTTGGTGTCTTGCAAGCCGGTGGAGAGCCCCTCAAAGGGCGTGACATAAAAGAGATCGGGCCGGGACAGCGGTGGGTTTAGGACTTGACGAACTAATCTCCCCGGCCCCGGCCCCGTTTTCGTCGCATACCACACCACATATCGATTCCAGGCGGGGCGTGAACTGACCGGTTCAAACAAACTGGCATCGTCCCATTGACTGAGGGTTACCAGCGACAGAGCGTCGCGTCTGGGTCCGCTCGGAGATACTGGAGAGTGCACACCGACTAACCAGAAATTCGTCAATTCGAGGTCCCTCTCCAAAAGAAGCCGGATGGACTTGAGTTGCTGTTCGGCGGACTGTCGAACCAAACTCTCACTGAAGATCCGGGTACTCATGGTGAAAGCCGAGAAGACGAGGATCAAGATGAGACTGAGCATCCCCAAGGCGATCAGCATTTCGATCAGCAACTGTCCTCGTAGGCGTCTACTTCTGAACATAGGCCATGCGCGTCACCGTTAGAGTTTGGGTCCCTCGCTCGACGGCCCCCTGTGAGCCGTTTTCGTCGGCGTTCCACCAGATCTTGACTTGAACTTCCCAGAGGTCTCCCATATCCGGACCAGGCGCTACCGTCGCGGGCTTCGCGACCTTTTTCGGGATGATGTCGTAAAAGAACTCGGAGGGCTGACCTGTCTGCCCCACCCGCTTATGAAAAACCTGTTTTGAAGCGGCCCGGCGAGACCAGTTGGGCGGCCCCGCCAGAAGCGCGTCCTGAGCCTGAGATTCCGCCAGCACCCGCGCCACGGTCTGGTGCGACGTCGAACTCTGGGCCACCATCACTCGAGTCAAAGCTGCGATCAGGCCAAGACCGGCGACGGCAAGGATCCCCACCGACACCACGACCTCCAGAACTGACAGACCCTTGGCCCGAGCGCGCACCATTTTAGCAGTTTACCACAAAGGTTCCCGACAGCGGGAGAAGAGAGCAGATGTCCATCACGGCGTGCGGCACGACCCGCGCGCCGAAGACGCGTCGATGCCCATGAAGCGAAACCTCATTCTCGCCTAGGACCGCGCCCCTCCCGGCTAGGGACTTCAGCGAGGCCTTGATAGGGCCCAGTAGACGCAGCGCCAAGCAAAAAGCAGTACCCCCGTAAAAATCATCGTCACGTAAACGAAAGAAGTGATGGGAGGACGTCCTTCTAGGATGGTCCGCAAGACGATTCCCATCCCAATTCCGATACCCCACGCACACAGGGTCCGCTTCCAAAAGGCGACAAAGGACACCGGTCGCTTGAGCGCGTCGATCGAGAAAGCCACCAAGAAATAACCCACAAAGAATGGAAGTCCTATACGAGCTAATTCCGGAATCAGCATCCCCGGGACGCGGTGGAACAACCACCCGCCAAGGGTGAAAAGGGATAGCACCGTCACATCTCCCACCAGGAGAGCGATAGATATCTTTGTTGGTTGTTCTCCGAGCACGCCAGGCGTCATACCCGACCAGTCCGAAAAACGCCTTTCGTTTTCAGCATTTTTTCAGAGAGATCCCAAGCCTGAACATCCGTTAACATTTTGCTTAAGATCCAAAGACAAGAAGATCGTATCCTTAGGACACAGAGAATAGAAAATATTCCACAAAAAAAATCCAGGAGAACTTAACACCATGATGATCCAGTCCAACACTTTCAACGCCCCCCTCAAAAACGTAAAATTCGCCGCTCCCGCCGCAGCCCAAGAAGTTGCCAGCCAGAGCAGCGTTCCTTCCGAGTCCGCCGACGTTAACTTCAACGCCAAGCCCAGCAAACTGGATTCGCTGCTCGCCGCCTCGGCCATTGAGGCCTCCGAGCTCAAAGGAACCCTCGACGCCCACATTCCCGGCGAAATGATTGTACGCACCAAGCCCGGCTTTTCGCTCGCCAAATCCGAAAACTCCGTGATCGCTGACTTCGGCGCCACCGTCCTCGACGAGTTCGACACACCCGGCGGCTTGTCCAAGTCCGCCGGCGGCGAATTCCTCCACATCAAACTTCCCGCCGGTGTGACTGTAGAAGAAGCGATGGCAGCTATGGCCAAAGACGACCGCGTCGAGTTCGCTGTGCCCAACCACTCCTACGGCCTTCCCGAAGGTGAAGACGGAAAGGGCATCAGCAACGACCCCGACGTGGGCAAACTCTGGGGCCTCAACAACGAAGGCCAAACCGGCGGCAAAGTCGATGCTGACATCGACGCCCCTGAAGCTTGGACCGTACACACCGGTCGCAATCAGGCCGAAGGCGGACACATCACCGCGGTCATCGACACCGGAATCTCTTACGACCACCCTGACTTGGCCGCCAACATGTGGACCAACCCCGGTGAAATCCCCGGCAACGGCATCGACGACGACAACAACGGAGTGGTCGACGATGTTCACGGCTACAACCCTTTCGCCGACAACGGCGACCCCCGCGACGGTCACGGACACGGTTCGCACTGCGCCGGTACCATCGCCGCTGTGGGTGACGACGGTATCGGACTCTCCGGTGTCAACAAGCACGCCAACATTATGGCGGTCAAAATCTTCTCTGACTCCGGCAGCACCAGCGCCGCCGCGATTATCCGCGGTATCCAGTACAGCACCAAGATGGGCGCCCGTATCACCTCGAACTCTTGGGGTGGCGGCGGAGCCAACGCCGGTATCGAAGCAGCCTTCAAAGAGTCGCCCGCACTTCACATCATCGCGGCCGGTAACTCCGGTTACGACAACGACAAGCGTGACAACTTTCCCTCCAACTATCCCGGTGACCACATCATCGCCGTCGCCGCGACCGACCACAACGACGGTATCGCCCGCTTCTCACAATACGGAAAAATGAATGTCGACATCGGCGCACCCGGAGTAGACATCGTCTCCACCGTACCGGGCGGATACGACTCCTACAGCGGAACCTCGATGGCGACACCGCACGTCGCCGGCGCCGCGACCCTCATCGCCTCGGCTTACCCCGAGATGAGCAACGAAGAGCTGCGTGCAGCCCTCCTTGGCGGCGCTGACAAGATTCCGTCCTTGACCGGCAAAGTCGCCACTGAAGGAAGACTCAACGTCAATAACTCCCTCGACATCGCAGCCACAATCGACTTCATTAAGAACGTTGACATCGGCTAATCACGAAAGTTACCAACCCTGGATTGGGTTCTACCTGGAGGTCCGAGCGACTGGACTCCTCGGACTAGACGCTGAATAGCGAACCCCCGCAGTTTACTGCGGGGGCTTTTTTTTTGCCCAAATGAAGGCGATTCTTGAGCAAGATTTTGATTCCTCATTATAGGGGAGGAGACTCCTCATTTCTCATCCATACGCTCTTCATAGATTGCTCATCTAAAGCTCATCCTTCGTTGCTAAACCTATATGGGCGCAACAGCGTACCTATCTAGGAATCTACGGAGTGATAATGCCGAACAAAATCAACAGAAAAGACCTCATGGCATCCGTCGTCGTCTTTCTCGTGGCCCTGCCGCTGTGCATGGGTATCGCTCTCGCCTCTGGAGTTCCACCGGCCCAGGGACTTGTCACCGGCATCATCGGGGGACTCATCACCGGTTTTCTAGCAGGCTCTCCTTTGCAAGTCAGCGGACCGGCCGCTGGTTTGACCGTGCTGGTCTACGATCTGATTCAGACTCACGGGATCGAATGGCTGGGCATCGTCGTCCTGGGCGCCGGTCTCCTCCAATATCTGGCTGGACACGCAGGATTGGGAAGAGCTTTTCAAGCCGTCTCGCCGGCTGTCATCAAAGGCATGCTGGCGGGTATCGGAATCCTGATATTCAGCAGTCAGTTTCATGTCATGGTGGACGATAAGCCTCGCAACGGCGGTCTCGCTAATCTGCTTAGTATTCCAGAGGCCATCCAAAAAGGTCTCTTCCCCGCCGACGGAACGGCCCATCACCTCGCCGCTTTCGTGGGAGTCTTGACGCTCCTGCTGATCATAGGGTGGGAGAAACTTCGGCCCCGAAAACTCTCTCTCGTGCCTGCGCCACTGATAGCTATCGTCGGGGCCACCAGCTTTGTCGCCATCATGGGCTGGAAGATTTCATTCATCTCGGTCCCCACGATCCTCAGTGAGTTTTTCCTCGTACCGAGCCTCAAAACGATGAGCGGCTTCAGCCTCTCGATCGTCATGTCTATCATCGCTCTAGCGTTTATCGCTTCCGCCGAGACCCTCTTGTGCGCTACCGCCGTGGACGCCTTACACGACGGTGACCGGACCGACTACAATAAGGAACTGAAAGCTCAAGGAATCGGAAACATCTGCTGTGGTTTCTTGGGGGCACTGCCCATGACCGGCGTGATCGTTCGGTCGTCGGCTAATGTGCGAGCAGGAGCCCAGTCTCGCGCGTCATCGATAATGCACGGCGCCTGGCTCGTCACTCTCGTGCTGCTCGCGCCAGGTCTCCTCTCCTACATTCCGACGGCCAGCCTAGCGGGGATTTTGGTCTATATCGGCTACAAACTCGTCGACATTCAAGCCATCAAAAATCTCAAGACTTACTCACGCTGGGAAGTCATTGTCTACGCCGCGACCGTCATCACTGTGGTGTCCGTCGACCTTCTCTCGGGGGTTGTCACCGGAATGGTCCTAGCCCTCTGCGGCACCGTTTATTCATTGGCCCACCTACAGGTCACGGTAGACACCCAGTCCGATTCCGCCATTGATGTTCGTCTCTCCGGAGCCGCGACGTTTCTTTCCTTGCCGAAATTGTCGGATGCTTTCAGCAGATTGTCGCGGGGGAAAACCGTCAAAATCCATCTCGACAACCTGTTGTTTCTAGACCACGCGTGCTTGGAGACTGTTGAAGAATTCCAGCGGCTTTATAGAAGACAGGGCGGAACTGTGGATATTGAGGTTGGACAACTCAAGGAGTTGTCGGACGGCACGAAGCTACAGGTTGCCGTCTAGATTCCTACTTCGCCACGCCACTAGACTTCAGTCGGTCGGCGAAGACCTTCCGAAACTTCTCCACCTTAGGAGTGATGACCATCTCGCAGTAGCCGGGGTCTGACTTCTTGGTGTAGTAGTCCTGGTGGTCTTCGGCGGCCTTGTGAAAGACTGTGGCAGGGCCGACTTCGGTCACGATGGGCTTGGAGTAGACCTTTTCCTTGGTCAAACCGGCGATGATCGCTTCAACGGTCGTCTTTTGGGCGTCGCTATGGTAGAAGATCGCGCTGCGATACTCCACACCCTCGTCAGCGCCTTGCTTGTTGACCGACGTGGGGTCATGGGTCGCGAAAAAGACCTCGAGAAGCTCTTCGTAGGGTAGCACCGAGGGGTCGTATACGATCTGAACCACCTCGGCGTGTCCACCTTCGCCGCGGGCAATCTGGCGCTCCGTCAATCCTGCGTCCTGACCGCCCATCATGCCGGCCGTCACCTCCTGTACCCCCGCCAACTCCTGAAAGATGGCTTCGGTACACCAAAAGCAACCGCCCGCGAAAGTCGCGGTCTCCGTGGCACCTTGAGACTGGGCCGTGGCCGTCGATCCCAAAGCGAGAATCGCAAAACACGCAAGCAAAATCTTCTTCTTCATTTCATCACCTCTTTAGAAAATTCCAAAATCTTGATCCCCTGGAACAACCGCATCCTCCGCAGTCGCAACCCCCGCAGTCACATCCGCCGCAATCGCAGCAACTGCAGTCTCCGCAGTCAGAGACGCAATCGGGGACTTCGCAGCAGCACTCGCAGTCACAATCTTTACAGCACGAGCAGCAGCGCTCTTTGGGATCCTCAGGGGGCTGAACCTTACAGAAGGCCGCGACGTCGCGCCTTCTGGTCCCAAACGGTCCTCGAGATATTGGCTTGCCGACTCGTTGTAGCAGGGGGTGCCGAGTCATACGACGGCCGAGTCGTGAAAGAGTCGTTTCCACCACGGTACGGGACGGTTCACTGAGACCGAGGGAGCCCGCTGCATTCGTCAACTCCGAGGCAGTGCGGTTTACCAGACTCACCAGTTCTCGTCGCGTCCTGACCCCTATACTGGAAAAGACCGGATTGAAACGTCCGACGGTCTGGTCCTCGGCGTAGTCCTCCAGAGCGTCCATCAGATAAAGCGCCGCCCCCACACTTCGGCCGAACGTCCTAAGTACTGTGTCCTTCAGAGGGCATTCACAGACCTTAGCGAGATGAGCGAAGACCTCTCCCATCATATCCTCGGTTGGAGTTGAGACAGCCGAAAAGGTAGAGTTGGGATCGGTCTCTACGTCTTTCTGCCTTTGAGGAAGCCCCAAAAGGCAATGAGTAGGGAATCCCAGCGTTGTAAGATAGGCCTCGGCCTTCTCAACCTTACCTGCTGAATAGCGCAAGGTGAGTTTTGCCTTAAGAGAGCGATCGTCTTGCAGATCATCCTCCGCCTTAGCCTTCATTAGAAGCCACAGAAGACTCGTGTTTGAACGTTCGACTTCGGGAGTGTGCAGACGAACAGAAACCGAGCGAAGGGGCATCGCCGTACAGGGCTTCTTGACTATGGCCTCGGTCTCCATCAAACCGGCCGCGACCTGCAACCAAAAAGTGCTGTCATAGTTCGTCAGCAGGGTGGAAAGGAGACCCTCTTGCGCGCGCAGAGAGTGGCACATCGAGCAGAAGTCCGCTTGATAGGCGTCTTTTTCGTGAAGAGACAGTTGACATTGGGAAACGCGCAGACGGCCGAACATAGCGAATCGATTCGGCGCGTCCTCAATCGACTCCCCTTGGCTTCAAGACGGGTGGTAGGGGTCTGTTAACATTCTCTGGTCCCATCGGAATCGACTAAGCGTGCGATGGTTTACGGTAAAAATCAATATCACCGCAGTTGGAGACTTCCCATGAAAATTTCATCCGCTTTCTCGCCGGCCACCCTCGCGAGCGTTAAGGCGAAACCGCAAGATCCCGAGTTTTTAGAGACTTACATCAAGAAAAAACCGGGCTTCATAGGTGGTTTACTCGACGCCGTTTCTACCAGCGATGTAGCCCAACGGATCAACAGCCTCGGATCAATTGGAGTGGGCCTGAAAGCCCTGCCCGGCGTCGCCTACCCCACCATTGTCGGAGCCACCGCCTGGGAGAAGTCTGTTCTCCTGGACCAACTCGACCGTCTGCCCCTAAAACACGTGAGCCAGACGGCCACCATTGTAGTGAGCGACAACTTGGTGCATCCTTGGTACGGCCGGCCGGTCGGCGGCTACGCCGTGCCCCTAGGATTCACCAGCGCGGTCAACCTCGCTCGCGGTCGAGGGTCCGCCGATTGGCTGCGAGACGTTGTATCTCACGAGGTTGGTCACGTCGCCGACTTCAGCGAGAAATCTCCCCTCTGGTTTCTGGGGACTTCTCGCAAAGGCGCCTTCGGCGAGGGCCCCTTTGTCAGTGAGTACGCTAAAACTAATAGATTGGAAGACTTCGCGGACAGCTACGAAGAGTTCCATCGTCGACCGGACCGCCTCCAGCAAGTCTCTCCAGCAAAATTTGAACGCATCACAGAGGCTACTCGACCGGGCCTACTAGAATCTTTGCTGGATCGCAAAGAATTTCGTGAAAGTGGAAAAGTTTTAGGGGATTGGGGCTCCGGTAGCGCCTTGCTGCGCCAAAGCGCCGAAGGACTCACGGCATTCTCCACCGCCCTTCAAGTGGGACACGGCGTAGCTCAGTGGTTCGCTTCGCCCCACACTAGGACTCCTGAGGGCCACGCCTCGGGAATCCTCAGCGCGGCATCGGGAGTCGTCTTGATGAGCGGACTAGCCCCGCTCATTGGAATTGGGCTGCAAGGAGCCCAGACCGCTTTAAGAAACGCCATCGCGGGAAGCCGACTCACTCCAGAAGAGGTCGAAGCCACGGTATCCATCCCGGTGCGCCCCCTGGAAGCCGTCTTGGGAGTGCCTATCGCCCCCCTTCAAAGAAGCCATCGACCTTTGAAAGTGACAGCGGTTGCAGCGGGAGGGGCGGTCGGCGGAATCTCGGGAGCTTTGGCGGGTCCGTACCTTGGCACCTTGGTCGGCTACCATCTCGGCGGAGGAGTTGGAGGAGCCATCGGCTTCGTCCTAGGAGGCCTAGGCGGCTTCGTTGGCGGCTCCTATCTAGGCGGTCGACTGGGAGACGCCTTGACCTGACCGGTTCCTACAAAAGGCTACCTCCAGAGTATTTCAGGCTGGCAGGCTGAGCGGGGGTGACGTCACGAAGGCCGCCGGATGGCAGAAGATAACGTCTCGGATTACGGAATTCTGACCGCCCCCATGGTAGGGGTGGCTATGAAGGAGATGGTGCGCCGAGCCATTCGCGAGATTCGTCGTCAACGTTTCATTTTTGACGCCAGGCCAAAGGTCGGCTATAGCGGAGAATACGACGATCTCGTTACCAGCGCTGACGCTGAAGCGCAAAAAATCTACTTAAAGATGTTACGGATGTGTTTTCCCAACTGCGGCATCATCGCCGAGGAGGATGACCTTCGCATTCCTACCCAACACACACGCGGGCTGCATTTCACTCTGGACCCCTTGGATGGCACCAAAGCCTTCGGGCGTCGGCAGTCCACCGGTGTGGGCACGATGATCGCTATGGTGGAAGGCAGCAAGGTTCTGGCCGCTTACGTGGGCGACGTGATGACCCAAGAGATTTACGGATATCGGCCCGAGTCGGATCGGGTGCATCGCATCAGCGAGTTCGAGACGGGTGAGACCATCGTAATCGAGGAACGTCCACTACTGAGCGGGGTTTTGTTGTCGCGGGAGGCTCCCTGGAAGTACTCTTGGGACGTGGTTGGTTTCGCCCAGAACCATTTCAAGGACATCGACGTGGAAGGCGGCAGTATCGGTATCACCTTCGCTCGACTATGGAAGCAAGAGGTAGCGGCGGTACTGATGGGGCCCTCCTATGAAACCCCTTGGGACTCGACCCCGATCCTGGGCATCTCTCGCAAACTGGGCTTTGTCTTTTTGAGGGTCGAAGAAGGCCGCCTGCAAGAGGTGGAGATCGCTATACCCACCGAGGTGGTGCGACGACCCTACGATATGCTCGTGATTCATCGACAGCACCTCAAGGACATCCAAGACTGGATGGCTGTTTACTGAGTGCTCACCCCTGGCAGTGCGTCGGTCTCGCTGTACGTCCATCACGCGGCGACCAGGCGGGAAGGGTTTTCCTGCGAATGCCGCCGGCGACAAAGGAATCCAAGTCGACTTCCCCCAAAAACTATCCATGACATTCACCACAGCGGATCTCTATGACGCCCACAGCGAAACCGTTCAGGTCGCAGAACCGATCTTTCGAGACTATGGCGGGCTCCGAGCCTTCCACGGACCGATCAAAACTCTTAAGGCTTTTCAGGACAACAGCCTCGTTCGCAAGGCCCTCGAACAAGACGGACAAGGCCGGGTCTTGGTTGTGGACGGGGGAGGATCCATGCGCTGCGCCCTACTGGGTGACAATCTGGGCGCCCTAGCCATCAAGAACGGTTGGGCCGGCATCCTGGTCTATGGATGTGTGCGCGACAGCCGCATTCTCGCGACGATGGAACTGGGCGTGAAAGCCCTCGGGACCAATCCTCGAAGAAGTGCTAAAAAGGGGGGCGGCGAGGCCGATCTGCTGGTCACCTTCGCGGGCCTCACTCTTCACCCCGGCGATCACCTTTACGCCGATGAAGACGGGATTCTCCTCAGCACGACGCCCCTTCATTCGTAGCTCCACATTCGGATGGACCTCACCCCCTGGTAGGTGCTCATTGACCGCAGGAGGATTCAAAGCAGGGCCCCTAGAGAGTCATCAGAACATTCGCTCTATGACAACGAAAACTACGACCCGATATTGGATGAATATCGTTTCCGAGGACCACGTCCGAAAGGGAGTGCTGGGCGGTTTCACCCAGGCCGATCACGGACGGGATACAAGACTGAAGGCCCTTTCCTACGGAGACGTGATCGTCTTCTATTCTCCACGCACCCATTTTCGCAACGGAAAACCGCTACAAGAGTTCACTGCGATCGGGGTTGTCGAAGACGACGCTCCGTTCCAGTTTAACCAGTCATCCAAAGACAAGCCGTGGCGTCGGCGCCTCAGCTTTCTCGACTCTACCAACGCATCCATCCGTCCCCTCATTGAGGAATTGAGCTTCATCACCGACAAAGAACAATGGGGCCTACCATTCAAATTGGGTCTTTTTGAAATCGAGAGTGCGGATTTCCAGAAGATCGCAAGCGCCATGGGCGTCACCCAAAATCAAGCCCCCTGTCCCGGTGAAAGTGTCCGTGAAGGGTGAGCTGACCATCCTGTACGAGGATAATCACCTCCTGGTGGTTGTCAAACCGCCTGGCGTCCCCACTCAAGGGGATTCCTCCGGAGATCCCAGCCTGCTCGATATCGCCAAAGCTTATATCAAGGAAAAGTACACCAAACCGGGCGCTGTTTACCTAGGGATGGTTCACCGATTAGACCGACCCACCGGCGGTGTTGTGGCGCTGGGTCGTACTTCTAAAGCGGCCTCTCGACTCAGCGACCAGTTCCGCCAACGAAGTGTACGCAAAACCTATTTGGCCGCCTGCCATGGAGTTCCCAACCCGGAAAGCGCTAAGTTGGTCCACTACATGAAGAAGCTTCCCGGCGTCAACCGCATGGTGGTCTTGGACAAAGAGAAGAACAATAGCCAGAGGGCCGAACTCTCCTACCGGGTTCTCGGTCGCTCCCGCGATGGGCGCGACGCGCTCCTGGAAGTCTCCCCCTTGACCGGTCGTCAGCATCAGATCCGGGCGCAGTTGGCCCGCATCGATCATCCTCTCCTCTTCGACGTCAAGTACTCCAACCGTCGCGGTAACCGCTCCATTGTTCCGGCCATCGGGCTGTGGGCCTACCAGTTACAACTGAGCCACCCCACCACAGGAAAGCCGATGACCTTCACTTCAATTCCCCAACCCGCGCCCCAAACCGCTTGGGCGGACTACGCCGACCTCATCGAGTCACTCGGCCGTCAGGACCCTGCTGAAGTCAAGAGAGACTAGTCCGGTACTTAGGAACTCGAAACTACCCTCTGTGTGCCGGCAATCCCCTCATCGATCCTCGGGCCAGGTTCAGATTTGAGCCGGCTTCGTAACCGGCGTGATAAGCGTCTCTACTGGGAGCTCGGCTGCGAATGGTGGTGGTTCGAATGCCCAAGTCCTCAGCATACTCGGCTACCGCTTGCTCCTTTCGGGCGAAGAGCGCTAGAGCCAAGGAGTCTTGATCCTTCTCTTGAGCGCGCGCTCGCTCTTCTCTCAGCACCTGTTCGCGCTCGGCCCTCACCTTCTGAGCGATACCGGAGGCGGCACCGCGCTTAAAATCATTGCGTCGTTTCACGGGCTGACGCGGACCCCAAGCTAGGCAAAGACGCTGGACCTCATCGATACAGAAAACGAACAGCCGACGGGTGCTCTCCACGTCTTTCGCGGCACCTATCACGCTCAATCGCGAGCGGGTTCGTCGAGTCCAATAGTAATCGTCAGGTTCATGACCGGTGTAGCTCACGCAATGGTTCACCTCGGCGAGTGCCGACAGGATGGTCTTTTTCCACATGGGAAACCCGTTGTAAGAGTCTGAAAGGATCGGCTCGTCCACCACACCGTCGTCGTCCGACTGGTCCAACGAAAGATCTGCCATGCCGATCTGATATTCCAGCATAATCCGAGTCATCGTGGCCGCCGCCGTGGCGGTCTCGTTGACATTGCCGGTCTGGCACTCAGACAGCGCCTTCAACTTGGTCAATTTGTCCAGCAGACGCTTCTGCTCGTCGGTTTCCAATTGAGAAAAAAGAGTTTCTGTTGCCATGGAAGCCACTACGCGATCCCCTCTCAAGCCCCTCGCGAACGTATGCTCGGTGTTGAGACTGATAAGTTCGGGTTGGAAGTCACAATCACCGGATTTCAGAGCGCGAGGAGAGGGCTTGAGTTCCTTGAAGTCCGAGTGATGAATGTGGTCTATGGCGAGAGCATGGTGGCCAAGCTCTATCATCGTGGAAGCTTCAGTCCCAGCATGTACAAGCCGGGAGAGTTGGTCCGCTCTTTGCAAAACCAAGGGTTCACCATGACGTTGCACGAGCCGCCCGCTTTGAGTCGGGCGCAACTCGCTCTGGCTCATCACCCCCAATACGTCGATGACATATTGGATTGCCGAGAATGCAACGGATTCTCAGACAAGGATCCGGACATTGCACGGACCTTACCCTACACCACCGGTTCCATGTATCAAGCCGCCCTTCTGGCCCTTCAACACGGCCTCGCGGCCAGCTTTTCCTCGGGATTCCACCATGCGCATTATGAGCGCGCGGGCGGGTTCTGCACGTTCAACGGTCTGGTGGTCACGGCCCAACTGCTGTATCAGCATCGTCGACTCTCAAGCCTCTTGATTCTAGACCTGGACTACCACTTTGGTGACGGAACCCAAGACCTGATATCCCATCATTCCCTTGACTTTGTGCGGCACGAAACAGGCGGGGCACATTTTAGCGTTGGGTCCGAAGCCCAACTCTACCTGAGCTACGTCCAAGAGGTTATGAACTCATTGATACGGACACCGGTGGACCTCATTCTCTATCAAGCGGGAGCGGACGTTCACGTCGACGATCCTCTAGGAGGCCTGTTGACCAGCGAGCAGATGGCCGCCCGCGAGCGCATCGTTTTTGGCGCCGCCCAGCGCTTAAAAATCCCGATTGCCTGGAACCTTGCGGGAGGTTATCAGCGCGATGACAATGGCGGCATCGAGCCAGTCCTACGCCTCCACGAGCAAACTTACCGGATCGCCCAGCAGATCTACGGCATCGGAGCCGAAAAGACACCCTAGGACCCCATCCGGAAGGTGGTTTGGGCAGGATCGTCCCAGCTCATTCCGGTAGTGGCCCCAATGATTTGACACCCAGAAAGATGCAGATAGTCAACTTTCTCGAAGGCATTTCGAGCACTATTGTCCAACTTGTCGGGAAGCGTCAGGAACGGATAAGGGGGATTGCACTTGGAACTCGAGCAGACGACCGCCAAAGAGAGAACACTCTCAGTAACTTGTCCCGGATGCGGGGCTGGGCTCACCTACGAGGCCGGCCTTGCTCACATGAAGTGTGGTTTCTGTGAAAAAGAAGTCTCGCTACCCGACAAGCCTGTGGACGGCAATTCTTTGGAGCAGGGCTTGGACAAGCTACTTGAATCGGCCGCCCTCGATGAGGCTCCCATTCAGAAGGTACTCGCCTGTCAAAAATGCGGGGCAACCACTACAGTAGAAGGCCAACGTATCAGTGGTCGTTGCGCCTTTTGCGCCTCGCACCTTGTGGAGGAGCGAGATTCGGACGCGGGCCGCCTCCGGCCCACCGCGCTCATTCCTTTCAAAATAGAAAGAGACAAGGCAACCGGAATGTTTCGCCAGTGGACGGGTGGTCTATGGTTTCGCCCCAACAATTTGAAGCAGTTGGCCAAGGTCGCCGGTATTGAAGGCGTCTACACCCCTTTCTGGACCTTCGATGCCAGCGCTCAATCCAGGTGGGAAGCCGAAAGCGGAACCTATTACTATGTCGGGTCGGGTAACAAAAAAGAGCGAAAGGTCAAGTGGACACCAGTCGATGGTCACCACAGCGGCCTTTACGATGACATCTTAATCTGCGGTTCCCAAGGACTCAGCTCCGATCTGCTTCGTCGGGTCGAACCCTACAACACACAAACCGGGTTGGTGCCGTACAAGCCCGAATATCTCTCCGGTTGGGCTGCTGAACAGTACCGTGT
>JBBKWP010000216.1:0-5254 GCA_037968995.1 Candidatus Xenobia bacterium | reverse complement strand
CCTTTGAGTTCAACCTCAGCCTGAGGCCCATAGATGACAGCGAAAGTCTGGGCACCCCCAGTGATTTTCGCTTTCACGTCTTCGGCCAACATAAAGAGCAGATTCTTTGGGGACTTGCTGGTGTTGTTCAAGATTCCACCGCTCAGGTCGAAGTCTTTGGTCACGTAGATGACGGCCGGCTTGTCTCCAGAAAAGGACAACTTGGCTCCTCCGGTCAGCTTGATCGATTCGAAGACATACGTCCCTCCCGTCAATCGAACCTCGCCTCCACCGTTAGCGTCAAGTTTCCCGTAGGCGCCCGGGGCGATATCCGCACCATCCCACTTGACCTTGAGATCCTCTTTGCCCGCGGGCGGCGAAGCAACGGGGGGAAACTCCAAAGGCTTGTCCATGGCCGACTCCGACAAACTCCAACACTGCCAGTCTTTCCAAACCACGTTGTCACTCTTTTTGGTGGATGTCGTCGGCCGCCCGAGACCGGTCTGGCCTCCTGGGCCCACCTGAATACTTCCCTGAATCCAGGATCCGCCTCCGATTTCGATCGAGCCCGGCTTGGTCGAGTTGGTGGCAACGTTGGCCGCACTTCCACGTGGAAACGGACCGATGGTTGAGTCGAACGAATCGATGTAGCAGCCTCCGCTCAAGTCGAGTTTTTCCGCGAACACGGAGAAACTGAGCAGGCTCTTAGCCTCGCTGCTTAAGCGCACCACGACTCCGACCTTCCTCTGGGTTCCGGTTCGATCTTTGCCTGTGGATAGCAGATACACGGTACCCGTCGGAATCTTTATGGGCGCCGAGCCCGCCTGAAAAAGCTGGACCTGATATGTTTCCGAGCCACGGGTCATGCCGATATCCTCCGTGGGAGGGCGATAGCCGGGGTCTTTGGACAAGGCTTGAATGGCTAGACTGGCACCCGCCTCAGCGGCCCACTGGGCACGCTCCGAAGCGAGGGCCCGTTGAGCCAGTTGCAAGTCTCGCACCGACGAGCCCGCGAACCCCGACACGATGATCCATAAGAGGGCGATCATGCCCAGAGCCATGACCATCATGACGCCCGCTTCGGCGTTCTTGTGGATTCGAGACGATCTTAACCGGTCCGGCCTACTCAATTTCTCGCCCCGACTCCTGAGGTCAGGGTCGCGAAATGACCGTCGACTTCTGTCTGCAACTCCACTTGCCATAGTCCAGCCTCTTTCAAGCTTACGGAAAATTGACTCACACGTCCTCGCAACGCCTTCGAGGTACCGCCGGTGATGAGAGTATCCGGAGTAGGAACCTTACCGACCGAAGCCAAAAGCGAGGGGGCTTTCAACGGATACCAGTAGCGCGTCAAGGTCGATCCGTCCCAGAGATATCCGACCCATCCGATCCAAGCGATCTCTCCGGTTAAGGTGTAGGTAAAGGGTTGGTCAGCTTCTTGAACCGCGGCCAAAAAAGCTATTCCCGGAGGCTTACTGAAGATCGTCACACTGGGAGCCGCACTGTTACTCAGTTCCATGGTAAGTTTTGTGAGATCGAGATTGGCGGTGACCGTGGCATCCTGCAATTTCTCCAAGGAAGCGTTCGACGCTCCGGGCAAGGAACCGAAAAGAACCACTGAGAAAAGTGAGAGCAGGACACAGTAGACCGCCACCTCAACCAAAGTCATTCCCCGACACAAGCTACGGCGTGACATAAGACTCCATATCGATACGGCCATCCTTCCACGTCACGACGGCATAAATGCTCTTATACTTACCGCCCAACCCTTCCGTCACTTCCACCGAATAGTCCAAGGTGGAGACACCGTCAACGTCCTTTCGCGAGGTCGCAAAGCTTCGACTCCCACGCTCCACCCCGGTTTTGAGAGCGGAGTAGCCGTTCAATCGGTAGCCCTCCAGAAGTTCTCGAGCCAGTCCCGTGGCGGCCAACGTCTGCCCAGCCTTCAATTCTGCCCGACGCGAATTGGCTAAAAGACCGTAGATCGCAAACGAAGCCAACAAAAAAAGCATAAAACTCACGAGCGCCTCGACTAACAAGGTCCCGGTCCTACTATGATGCGAGCGATGTAGCCACTTTACCACCCGTTCAGTTTAGCACGAACTGAGGCCATCTGCCTCCAGAACGTTATGACTAGTACGTTCCCAAAAGCTCTCAGAATCGCAACTCTCTTTTGGGAGGAACGAATTACGCCTTAAGCAAACCTTGGTGCCATTATGAGCACTGAACCCGTTTCCAAAGATCTTCTTTTTGAAATCGTCGGAGACGATCACGACTTTCTACGGGAACTCACCACTCAGTTTTGGATCGACATCGATTTGAGGTTGCCTCAACTCCGTCAAGCGACTTTCAACTTTGACGGTCCAAGGGTCCAATCCCTAGCCCACGCTATCGCCGGCGCCGCGACCTGCGTAGCGGCAAAAAACCTAAGGGAGAAGGCCGTCGCCCTTGAAGAGTGTGGTCGATCCCGAACCGTCAGTCTGGCTCAGAGTCTTTTCGAAGCCTTCGAGACGGAATTGGGTCGAGTGCGTGCGTTCTTCGATGAGTACTTCAACGCTGAGGCACCTTAGTTCGAACGGACGGCCCTAAGCCGGCCTGAGTCGAAAGGTCGTCCTCGCTTTTCTGCGAACCGACTTAGCATGTTCCGAAAAAAGGTCAACGTAGGACTCGATATCGGTGCCCACACGCTCCACTGGGCAGCCACGGAAAATCACGGGAAAACTTGTAAGACCTGGCGCGCCAAGATTTTCCCTGAACGCAGTTCCAAGGACGATATGATGGACGGCAACATCTATCAGGCCAGAATCAAGGCTTTACTAAAAAAGGCCGAAGCAGAGAGCAGCCTGTGGAATCGCAGTGTCGTGGTGGGCGTCCAAGGTGCGAGCGTGGTGAGCGGCTACCTCGAACTTCCCTCGCTCAAAGATGACGAACTTCAGATGGCGGTTCTATCGAATGTCAGTAGAGATGTGCCTTTCCCCATCGACAGCATGGATGTCGTGCACCTGCCGGTAAAATCTCTCAAATCGGGAGGCAAGGCTGTCTTCTACACGGTCTGGAAGCACGCCACCGCCCAACGCTTACAATCACTTTGTGAAGCGTGCGATCTCAAGATCAAACGTTTCGAAGCGACCGGCATCGCTCTCACTCGCGAGCTATTTAACAATCGAGCCCTCGACCCGGACCGGTTCTATGCGATTGTCAACGTCGGTTTCGAGGTCACTCAGATTGTCATCGTCCGTGCAGGCTATCCATACTATTTACGAGACATTCCTGTGGGGGGACGAGATATCACCTACGCTGTCCAAACCGGTTCTCAGGTATCTTGGCAGGAAGCCGAAACAATGAAGTGCACCTCTCCGCTCTATGAACTCATTCATACCGCAGGTCCGATCTTGAGTGAACTGTCTTACGAACTGAATCGAACCCTCGCCTATTTCCGACGACGTTTCGCCGTCGACGAGGTAGACTCCATCTTTCTCTCCGGGGGAAGTTCTCAACTCAAAGACTTTCCCGACTGGTTGGAAGAGGAAAGTAAGCTCCCCGTCAAGTTAGAAGACTGGCAGCAGATTCGCACCCGCTCGGATTCTCAGGACGCTCCGTTGCATAAAGTGGCGGTAGGATTGGCTTTGGGATCGTGATCGGTTGGCTGAAATATCTTCAAAATCTCACGCCGGATCACCTCGAAGGGGCCCGAACGGCTGAAGACGCGATGCCCGACGGTGCCGTAGCTTGGCTTCTGGAAAACAGCCCGGCCACAGAAGGTGAGATTCTACGGGCCAAAAGTCTGTTCTTTCGCCTTCCTTTTATCACCCTATCCGGCTACCATCCATCACAAGAAGCGATCGAACTGATCAGCGAGGATCAAGCTCGAAAACTCGGAGTGATTCCCCTTTTCTGCCTCGACGAGAAACTCTTTGTGGCCATGCCCGACCCCTACGATCTGCGCTGCGAAGACTTCATTCGCAAGCTGACGGGCCGCCGCGTCAAGTCGGTTCTGGCCATGCGTGCCGACATCACGAAGGCCATTACTCGCAAATATCTGGCCGCTCAGCGCGGTGCGGTGTTCGTGCCGGAAAGCCCGCTCAAAGGTGAACCTGAGGCGACTGCTACTGATCAAGAAGAAGGATTGGCCGAGCACCAATCTCCCACCGTCAAATCCGTCTGGAAAATTATCAGCCAAGCGATCCGTCTAGGCGCCAGTGATATTCATTTGGAACCGGACAAGAGTCAGGTCTACCTTCGCTACCGAATCGATGGAATTCTTCACGACTATCCCCCACCCGAACAATCGACCTACCTGGCGGTCGTGAGTCGAATCAAAGTCCTCTCCCAGATGGACATCGCCGAACGACGTCTCCCTCAAGACGGAAGAATGAGCATTGAAGTTGAGTCTAAGGGCTACGACCTGCGAGTCTCGCTTTTGCCCAATGTCCACGGCGAAGGCGTCTGTATCCGTATCCTTGACCCGGAATCGACGAAACTTGACCTCTCTGCGATGGGGTTCGACGAGGACACTCTTCGCCGGTACGACAAAGTCATTCACCGTCCCCACGGGATCGTGTTAGTCACTGGTCCCACCGGGTCTGGGAAATCTACCACCCTCTACGCGACACTGGGGCGCATCACAACCCGGCAACTTAAGATCATCACCGTCGAAGACCCCGTTGAATACAAGATTCCCGGCCTCGTTCAAGTGCCGATCCGCCCCGATATCGGCTATACGTTCGAAGCCGGGCTCAAGGCCATCCTTCGACACGACCCCGACATCATAATGCTGGGAGAGATTCGAGACCTCACTTCAGCCGAGATGGCTTTCCGCGCAGCCCTGACCGGCCATTTGCTCTTTTCGACTCTTCACACTAACAGCGCGGCCTTGGCTGTCACGCGCTTAATCGACATGGGGGTCGCAGCCTTCCAGGTGATGGCGGCGCTCAACGGGGTCCTTGCGCAACGACTGATCCGCAAACTTTGCCCCAGTTGCAAAGTACCGACCCAACTCAACAAAGCCGAGATGGAGAATTTAGAACTGCCAGGATCGCCTAAAGACTATACGGTCTATAAACCCGCCGGATGTGGAAACTGCCAGAGTATCGGCTTTAGAGGGCGTACCGGCATCCACGAGTTCCTAGAGATCAGCCCCGAGATGCGAAGCCTAAGCGTTGCTGAACTCTCGAGCGCTCAACTCGAAGCGATGGCGCGCCCTAGGGGTTTCAAGTCCCTTAGGGAGTCGGCCGTGCTCAAGCTGCTCGATGGGACCACCTCGCTATCGGAAGTC
>JBBKWP010000215.1:0-6184 GCA_037968995.1 Candidatus Xenobia bacterium | reverse complement strand
GCCTGGGCCTGGGCCTGGGCCTGGGCCTGGGCCTGGGCCTGGGCCTGGGCCTGGGACTGCGCCTGGGACTGCGTCTGCGCCTGGGCCTGGGCCTGGGTCTGCGCCTGCGACTGCGCCTGCGTCTGGATCTGCGTCTGGGTCTGGGTCTGGGTCTGGGCGTGTTTGGGGTGGTAAGTTGACTCTACGGCCTCTAGGGTTCCTGTTTTGTCGAAGTAGACGTGGTCTACGGCGTCGAGGTCGAACAAGCACTCGGCTCGTTGCAAGAGGATGCCTTTGCGGGCGAGGGCGACGTGGGCCATCTGTTTGGCGAGGGGTAGGATGCTGACGAAGAGGCAGGGGCAGAAGAGGAGAACGCCTACGAAAAAGGCTTCGACGGCGTTTGAGAGTTGGCCGGTTTGCTGGTAGCGGAACAGCCCGAGCATGGTGGCTCCGATGAGGGCGAAGGCGGTGAGTCGGCTCTCCCAGTGTCGCAGGGTGGCGCTGTAGCGATGGGGTCGGCTTTGAGAGACGAGGGCGGACTCGGCCCAAGCGTCGATGGTGCGATGACCGATGGGGTTTGTGACTCGCATCTCTAGGGGACTGCGGGCGATGGCGCCGGCTAAGATGGGTGCTCCTTTTTCTAGGCGGTGCTCGGTCGATTCTCCACTGAGCAGGTGCAGGTCTAAGTGAGCTTCCGGGGACTCTAGATTGCCGTCGAAGGCTACGGTTTGGCCGAGCGCAAATGCGACCACGTCGTCGACTCGAATCTGAGTGGCTAGGAGGGTGCGACGCGCGCCGCCTTTGAGGCGCTCGACTCGGGGTTCGACGTCCTCGATGTGATAGAGAATGCGTCCTACAAAACTGCGGGCTAGGCGGGCCTCCAGTACCTTGGCGCACAGCAGAACTACTAATATCATGGCCCCGGAATCGACGTAGGTTTGATGCGAACCGGTCCATAGGTTGTAGAGCGAGAGCGAGAGGGCTGAGAGGCCGCCGAGAGCGACGAAGAGATCGAGGGTCAAGGTTCGTCCTCGAAAGAGCGCCCGCACGCCGGCCCGAGCGAAGGGGACCACGCCTAAGAGGATGGCGGGCAGTCCAACGACGGCCGAGATGGTAGAGAGAAGTTGCGCGGCGGAGTCATCGATCTCTCCGAGGTACTTTGCGAAAGCGGCGGTGGACGACCACATGGCGAAAAAGAAGACGGTGGCCAGAAGCCAAGGCGGAACGGCCTGGGCCTGCTCTCGCCGCAAGTCGTCCTGGAAGGTCTGAATCCAGCCGGCGTCCTGTTTTTTTCCGGCGAATCCGCTGCGCGTCAACTCCCCCACGATGAGAGCGTCGACGTCGTCGGGATCCAGGGCGTCGACGAACTCCACTCGCAGGAGTTTGCTGGCGAAGTTGAGGCGAACGGACCGTACGGTTGAGAGGCCGGCGATACGAGCCTCCACGGTTTGCGCGCAAGTGCCGCAAAACATCCCGGAGACAAAGTAGGTCGCAATCACGACCGTTGAGCGTCCTGTAAGGCCTTCAAGACCCCCCATGACTCGATCAAGGGCGGCGGCCGATCGGGGTCGCTCAACAGTTCGGCGATGGTGGCCGAAGAGAGAACGGCCTCTACTTGGGCCATGGCTTCATCGAGACGAGCGTGCACGGGGCACAGGGTGTGGGCGTGCGAATCTAGTCCGAGGGGGCAGCCTTCGATGCGGGGAATCGGTTCGACGGCGTTGACGACATCGAGCAGCGTGATCTCCTCGGGTCCCTTTGAAAGAGTGAACCCGCCTTTGGCGCCTCGTCGCGAGGCGACAACTCCGGTCTTCACGAGGCCTTGCAAGATTTTGGCAAGATAGCTGGGCGGGATCTTGGCATTTTCCGCCAGCACCCCGTTACCCACTGGCCCACTCTCCTGATGGTAAGCCAACATCACGACCGCTCGAATGGCGTACTGCGTGGTCTGAGAGAACATTTTAAACTCCTGTATGGGATTCTTTTTCGTTTCGCTGTCAAGAGGCTGTGCGCCGAATTCGGCCCACAGCCTCTTGACTTCTTGATCCACACTGAAGTACAAAGATGGATATAGGACAACTTTATCCTATATAATATTTTGTCACAAGTGGCGGGGAAAGAAAGGATTATGGATGGACACTCAGCTTCTCTTTCTTATCCTCACCTTCGCCATTTCGGTGCTGGGCATGCTGGCCTTTGTCGTGGCTCTCATTCAAAAGCAGGTGTTGGTGCCGCCGGAAGCGGCCACGGCGATCTTCTCAGAGGGAGAACTGGGCTCTCAGGAACCGACGGAAGCCAGCGCGGTGAGTCGTCAATGGACGGCGCTCGACCAATCCGCTAAGTATCCGATTCTCTATTTTTTCGTCTCCTCGGTGATCTGGCTGGTGATCGGCTCTTTTCTAGGTTTGGCGGTGTCCTTCAAGTTTCATAGTCCGGAGTTTCTGGGACAGCACGACTTTCTCACTTTCGGAAAGCTGCGCACCCTCCATCTCAATATCATCGCCTATGGGTGGCTGAGCTTCGCGGGTCTTGGTATTTCTCTGTGGTTGGTGCCGCGGATCACTAAAGTTCCGTTGATGCATTCTAGGATCCTCACGGTGGCCGGGACGTTGTGGAACATTGGTGTCTGCTTGGGCTGCCTAGGGATTTTGTACGGATTCACGGACGGTCTCGAGTGGCTGGAGTTTTGGTGGCCTATCGACATTTTATTGGCGCTGGCGGGCGCTATGGTGGCGATTCCGCTGTTCTCCACGGTTTTAAAGAGTAAAGAGAAACATCTTTACGTCTCGCTTTGGTACAGCCTGGCGGCCTTTACATGGTTTCCGATTCTGTTCGTGATCGCGAACACTCACTTTATGCACGCTGGTGTCCAACAGGGTTTGGTGAACTGGTGGTTCGCCCACAACGTGTTGGGTCTTTGGGTGACTCCTCTGGGACTTGGTATTATCTACTATCTTCTGCCTAAGATCACGGGCTATCCGATCGCCAGTTATCAACTTTCTCTGTTTGGTTTTTGGGGGCTGGCGCTTTTCTATTCGCAGGTGGGCGCTCACCATCTGATCGGTTCTCCTTCGCCGACCTGGCTTATCAACGTCTCTATCGTGATGAGCGTCGGGATGGTGATTCCGGTGGTGACGGTGGCCATCAACCACCACGTCTCGGCTTTTCGACACCTGGGCCTCTTGAAGGATAGCGTGGTTCTGCGCTTCATCGTGTTCGGCGCGATGATGTACACGGTGAGTTCTCTGCAAGGAAGTCTGCACGCCTTGAGGACCTTCAACTACATTACTCACTTCACTCACTGGACGGTGTCCCACGCGCACCTGGGTCTCTACGGATTCACTACGATGGTCTTTTTCGGCGGAATCTACTTCGCCATGCCTCGACTCTTGGGACGGGACTGGAGAAAGCCGCGCCTGATCAATACCCACTTCTGGTTGGCATCGATTGGCGTCTTGGTGTACGCCATCGGCCTAGGTATTGGAGGCTTTCTTCAGGGGATGGAGCTAAGAAATCCCGACGGCAGCTTTGAAGCGTCGTTGCGGGTCACCATTCCCTACCTGATCACGCGCAGCGTGGGAGGGACGCTGATGCTGCTTTCTCACCTGCTGTTCGCCTACAACATTTTCGACCTGTTGATGAGTAAGGAGACGTCGTCGTGAAAAAAGCCTACATCTTTGTGTTTGGCGGGGCCAGCACGCTTTTACTGTCGGCATTTCTGTTCGTTCTTCTTCCCCGTTTGCAGGCCGGAACGGTGGAGCGAGCGGGTGTGAGCCGGCAAGTTCCCTACGACGAGATTCAGGCCCGAGGGCGCGACGTCTATATCGAGTATGCCTGTCTGTACTGTCACTCGCAGCAGGTTCGCGACCCGGTGGCCGGTGCCGATGAGAGCTTTGGCTGGGGTCCGCCCAGTGAGCCGGCGGACTACATCTACGATAAACCGCATCTTTTGGGTACCTCACGCACGGGTCCCGACCTTTCCAATATCGGCTCGCGTCAGCCCAGTGAGGAGTGGCATCACCTCCACCTCTACGATCCCCGCTTGTTAGTGGAGTGGAGCATTATGCCGGGCTTTCCGTTTCTGTATGAGCGGGTAAAGTCGGAGATTTCACCGGCCGAGAACGCCATAGCTTTGCCAGAGACTGATCACGAGTGGCTCGTGCCCTCGGACGACGCGGCGGCCCTTGTGGCGTATCTCATCAGCCTCAAGCGTGACGGGGAGGCGAAAGCGCGTCCCGAGCCTGAAAAGGCCAAAAAAGAGGGAGGGAAATCTTGAGCGAGATCTTCGAAACAGACAAAATTGAGCTCGAAAAACCGGACCTCCATGAAGGCGCTTCACGAAAGTTTCTCCCGGTGCCGATCATTTTGTGGGTGTCGGTCGTCCTTTTCGGCATCTGCTATCTTGCTATACAGACCGAGGATACGGACATGGGACGTGGCGATTCACGCAGTCCTGTGACGGCGGCCTCGACGGCAACGGCGGCCGACCCCGAACTGGGTGCGACACTGTATAAGAAGCATTGCCAAGCCTGCCATCAACCGACGGGGATGGGAGTGGGTTCGGCCTTCCCTCCCCTAGTTGGCTCGGAGTGGGTCAGCGCGGAGCCTGAACTGATCAGCGCCATTGTTTTGCACGGCATCAGCGGAGAGATTGAAGTGAAGGGGACGGTCTTTAAAGGGGTGATGCCGCCCTTTAAGTCTAAGCTAAATCCTGAGGAGATCGCGGCGGTCACAACCTACGTCCGGTCCTCTTGGGGAAACAGCGCGGAGCCTGTGGATGCCGCGACGGTCGAGCAGGTCGTCGAGAAGACCTCGGAGCGCAGCAAGCCTTGGAAGGGCGGCGCGGAGTTGAAGGAGCAGTCATGGAAGTAGCCTCAAAAAACGATATCGTGAATGCTGAAGATATTGCGTCTTTGGTGCGAGAGTTCTACACGAAGATCTATGCCGACGAGGTGTTGCGGCCGATCTTCGCGGACGTCGCCAAGGTGAACCTAGAGGACCATCTTCCGAAGATGAACAGTTTTTGGGAGACGGTGCTGCTGGGGAAAAAGTCGTATCGAGGGAACCCGATGGCGGTGCACTACGCCCTGAACGGTAAGAAGCCGCTGAACGAATGCCATTTTATACGCTGGCTCTCCCTCTTTTGTTTGACGGTGGACGGGAAATTCGCTGGTCCGACCGCGGAAAAAGCAAAAGAGTCCGCCCGTCGAATCAGTAAGAATATCGAATGGACGATAGAACGAGCGCGGGCCCGAGCGGCCGCTGGTGCGCCTCCGGAGATCATGTTATGACCTGCCTTAATTTTCGCTGGGGAGTGGGTTCGAGCCCGACACGTTGGGTTGGAATGGTCTTCTTGCTCCTGCTCTTCACTCCAAGCTTGGCGGTGTGGGCTCAGACGACTCCAGTCAAGCCTGCCGTGGAGACCTTGAGAGACCTTCCGGTCCAGTCGGGGGGGCGTCTGAAACCGCTGGATACGCTTGCCCGAGAATCGGTCCGGCTGATCACAGGGAAAGCGGACTTTCAGGGTCGGGACCCGGTGGCAACGCTTCTGTCTTGGTGGGCGGATCCTGATAGCACGAAGGGTGCGGAGTGCATCGAGTTTCGGGACCTCAAGGCGAAAACGGCGCTGGGGATCGAAGGGGATCGTCGCTGGTTTTCGCTCGAGGAACTTCAGTCGAATGAGAAGCTGGTCAAGGCCCGGGAATCGATCCATCAGCGCCTGCGCAACGATGAAGAACTGCGCGGAGACGATCCCAAAATCCAAGAGCTTTTGACGAAAGCGCAAGTGCTTGCCTCTATTGCCGACGGTTCCCTTTTGATGGCCGTCCCCAATCCCGCTGGTCTCGACCAGCAGTGGGCGAATTTCGGAGAACTCGGGCGCGCGGATGTTGTGGAGAAAGCGGCGGGCGCCAAGGCGTCTTTGCTGGGTTTGAGTACGGCGCTGCGCGAAGCGAAGGCGGACGAGGCGTCGGCGGCCGCTGTGGAGTTGCGAGAGCAGCTTGAGACTCTGGGTCCGGTTCCTAAGGATGCGACGATGGCGCTGGAGGTGCGATACAATTCGAGTCACCCCTTCCGCAAAGCGTGGATGCTCTATCTGGCCGGCTTTTTGGTCCTAACTTTTGTGAGGCCCGGACCGCAAAAGTCGAAGGGCTACTGGGTCGGGGCGGGGCTTATCGTGGCGGGCTTCGCCTTCCACGTCTACGGC
>JBBKWP010000214.1:0-2629 GCA_037968995.1 Candidatus Xenobia bacterium | reverse complement strand
GCGGCCCCCTTAGGAGCATGGTTGGAATCTCAATCGATGGCCTTCGACGGCATCTTTCTTTCGGACTACGACAAAGGCTTCTTCACTTGTCCCTCTCTGGGCCCATGTTGGCCGGCTTTGTTTCAGAGCAGCGTCCCCGTCTTCGCCGGGCCCAAGCCCAGCAATCTCGAAGTTTTTCGTGGAGTTGACTGTCTGACGCTCAACGCGTCAGAAGCAGCGCTAGCCACCGGCCAGACGCTTCACGACGATGAATCCGTTCAAGCTGCCGGCGCTTCTCTTCTCGAGATCTGCGGGGCCGATTCCGCTCTGATCACCCAAGGAGAGCGAGGAATGACTTTCTTCTCCAGGGGTCATAATTCTCTGAGCGAGCCTGCCTTCGCGACAGAAGTCTTCGACGTCAGCGGCGCTGGAGATACTGTTCTCACGGTCCTGGGGCTTGGACTGTGTGCCAAGATTTCCCACTCGACCTCCATCAAATTGGCTTCTCACGCGGCGGCCGTGGTTGTCCGCAAATTGGGGACCGCGACAGTAACCTTAGACGAGATCGCTCAATCCCTCAGGCAGAGAACCTAGTGTCCGTCAACCTTTTCGAATTTGGCGAGCCATTAAGGACTTGAGTCTTCCCTATCAAAAAGACGTTCTGAACCGGGCGGAGTTGCTGGACCGGGCCCGGACTTGGAGACAAGCCAACGAGCGCATCGTCTTTACCAATGGATGCTTCGACCTACTTCACGTCGGGCACCTTAAAACTCTTTGGCAAGCCAAAGCCGAGGGCGACCATCTGGTAGTGGGTGTGAATTCCGACGCTTCTGTGCAACGGCTCAAAGGCCCCACGCGGCCTCTCAACAATGAGCAGGACCGAGCGATTTTGTTGGCGGCCTTGAAATGTGTTGATGCGGTGATAATCTTTGAAGAAGATACGCCGGTGCCTCTATTGACGGCTCTCCAACCGGATGTCCATGTCAAGGGAGGCGACTACCGTCTCGAAGATCTGCCCGAGGCCGCGACCATACACGGCTACGGTGGGAAAATCGTTCTCGTGGAAGTCGTACCAGAACGCTCTACAACGTCGCTGATCGAAAAATCTCGCAATCCGTGACACCTAAACCCACAGAAGGTACACGGCGCCTGCTTCTGACCGCGAATTCTCCCGGAGAGATGGCTGGCTGGGTCGCACCTCTTGTGGCCGCGTGGACGGCCCGTGGGCTTGGCCCGGTCGATCTCCTTTTGCTACCTTGCACATTCGCCACCGGACAAGAAGAAAGAGTCGCGCGCGGTCTTGACGGAATCGATCGAATCTACAGACCGAAAGACTATCTTCGCCTTTTGATTCGCGACGGAAAAGATTACCAAGACGGCGTCTTGCTACACCTTGGAGGCGACCTTATGTACAGCGCCTTCTTGAGTTGGCGCTGGAAGTTGATGAGTTGGTCCTATCTGTGGACGCGGCCTTGGTGGAATAGCGCCTTTAAGGGCTTTTTTACCAAAAACGAATGGGGTGTGAACTGGCTCCTGAAACGACGGGCGCCTAGGGAAAAAATCGTCCTCGTCGGCGACCTCGTGCTCGACGCTGTCCGTCAACACGTAGGCGCCGAGCCGAGCCTTGAACGCTCCGCGCAAATCAGCTATCTCCCTGGCTCTCGAGCTATCGAAGTACAGGTCCTCGCTCCCTTTTTCCTGGAACTCCACAGCCGTATTCAGAAACTATATCCTGGTCTGAGTGGTGTGCTTCATCTTTCACCCTTCCTTCCTCAATCGCAACTGCAAGAGATCCTTCAAGCCCCGCCCGACCCGGCGGTGGGCGGGATTCAAGGGAGCTTGGAGGAGGGGCGACTCATTGGCCTCGACAGTGAACTCCAACTAGCCACCCAAGATGGGCATCGGCGGTTGTCCGAATCCCGCTTGGCGGTCTCCATCCCAGGCACGAAAACCGCCGAAGCCGGCTACCTGAGAACTCCCGTGCTTACCATCATACCGCTAAACAAGCCGGAACATCTTCCTTCTATCGGCTTGATAGGGCTACTGGACCTGATTCCCGGAGGAGCGGTGCTGAAGGGACGGTTGATGTTACGCATGAAACCAAGAATCGGACTGCTGGCTCATCCCAACATCCTCGCTCAAAAGGCTTTACTTCCGGAAATTCTCGAAGTAGTGGAGGCCGAGAGCTTGTGTGCGTCGGTCGACGCCGTGCTCCGCGAACCGGGGCTCCTTGCGTCCGTCCAAGAAGAACTCACAAGATTATATTCGTGGTCGAGTTCGCCTGCGGAAGCCATGGTCCGGACGATGGCTCAGAGCTTGAAGTGAGACACCAGCCCCCGGGCGACAAGTCCCGGTTCTTCGCGCGCGGCATCCTCCAAACGGTGCGAGGCAATGCCTAAGGAAGCCGTGAAATCTTCGAGAATCTGCACGCGCAAGTCTCCAGAAATAGCGGGAAGTGAACTGATCGCCAAGGTGACCTTTTTGACCTTCTCGGGACCGATCTCTTCAAAAAGGCTAGCGCTCAACTCGGCCGGTAGCGACATAAAGACGACGGCCGCCTTCATCCGAGGATCCGCCAGAACCTCGACGGAAGAAATGGGAGGCGATGTCAGCGCCTTGCCTTCCCGCGAGAGGAGCGTTCTCTTTTTTC
>JBBKWP010000213.1:0-17167 GCA_037968995.1 Candidatus Xenobia bacterium | reverse complement strand
CGTCCATACTGCCCGAAAGAATCTCGCCAACCTCGGCCAGAAGTCGAATTCCGCCCTCCGCTCGCACCCGGTCGGTGACATCGGTTCCGTCCGCTAAAACGAAGACGACTTCTCCATCGGATCCTCGAACAGCCTTGAAACATCGATCGACAATTCTCTCGCTGCCGTCGGCCACGAAGTAGACCGATTCCGCGCGCACCGGTTCGCCGTTGAGAGCTTTATAAAAATCGGTCCTCAACCCCTCGCGCACGCTTGGGTCGCCGGTCCACCACGGAGTGTCCCAGAACGGCTTCCCGATCACTTCTGAACGCTGAAATCCGGCCATCTCTAGGGGCGTCGGGTTGACTTCGAGCAATGTCCCCTCGGGATCGAGCACGCCGATAAATGCCACCGATTGATTGAGGGCGGCTCTGAGTCGCAGATGTGATGCTTGCTCTTCGGTCAGATGATTGTGCACATCCACTACCAGCCCGACCCATTCTTTGATCTGAGCGTCCTCTATTACGGGGGCCCCGCGAACCTCGAAATTTCGGTACTCCCCTGAGCCGGCTTCAAAGATTCTCCCGGATCCCCGGTAGGTTGACCGCTCTTCTATCGCCCTATGGAAAGAAACCAACAGCGCTTCGCGGTCGTCCGGATGAATAGCTTGTATCCAGCCAAATTCACGGTATTCTTCCCAGCTTTGACCGGTGAATTCCCCCCACTGAGGTTGGGGCTCCAGGAACTGTCCGTCCGGCGTGGAGGTCCAGACAATGGCCGCCGTGGCCGCGACGAGCGAGCGATAACGCTCCTCGCTGAGTTTTAGAGCTTGCGCCGGGGTTTGACCGTGTAGCCGTTTCTCAATGTCCCGCACAGAATGCTCCTTCCAGCCGGACTCAGTTCGTAGCGCTAGAAATTCGACCTCCAGAAGTACAAAGGACGCTTGGATACTCTCGCAGTTCAAGAAAAGGGAAACCGGGGGCACAAGTGGCAATCCCATAGCCATCGATGCCATACGAACTGGGAGACAAGGGATGTCGACACCGGACCTTCCCCTAAATATTCTTGTAGTCGACGATTCCGAGGCGACTCATAACCTCATCGGTCAGACACTTCGCTCGTGGAACCACAAAGTTACCCACGTCTCTTCCGCATTGGAAGCGCTAGAAGTTCTGGCGAGCAGTCCCGAAATTCACATGCTTCTCACGGACTGGATGATGCCGGAAATGGATGGACTCTCCCTTTGTCGGCAGGCGCGAAACCTGTCACGCCCCCACTATCTTCACATCGTCATCTTTACTTTTCGCGAAGAAGGAACCGATCCTACAACAGCTCTTGAAGCGGGGGCCGACGCTTTCATTCCTAAGTCGATGGTAGTCCCTCATCTGGCCGCGCAGCTCAAGGTGGTAACCCGTTCGGTTCTGTTGGAGAGGGAACTCTCTGAACAAGTGACCAGCCTGAGCAATATGCGCGGGGAGCTTGAGCTTCGTAACCGAGAGCTGACCGTTCGAAATCAGGAGTTGTTTGAGGCAAACGCCAGAGTGGAGGCTGGAAACACCGCGAAGAATTCCTTCCTGGCCAACATGAGTCACGAAATTCGTACCCCGATGAACGGGGTTCTAGGGCTTTCTCGCCTCTTGTTGGACACACACTTAGAACCTGAACAGCGTGAATATGTCGACCTTATAGGGCTCAGCGCTCGTAACCTACTGACGATTTTAAACGACATTCTGGATGTGGCTAAGATTGAGGCGGGCCATTTCGAGCTCGACCCCAAGCCAATGAACGTTCATATACTGTTAAGAGATGCGCTGCGTCCGCTTGCTTTCTTGGCTGGGCAGCGGGGCTTGGGCATGGGCGCTCGAGTCTTTGGAGAACAAGAGTGGTGGACTTCCGACGAAGGCAAGCTTCGTCAAATCCTGGTCAACCTGGTGGGCAACGCACTCAAGTTTACCGTGGAGGGTCACGTCTTGGTTGAAGTTGACAATGTCGGTGACGAGCTTTGCATCCGGGTTCGTGATACAGGGCCCGGCATTTCAGAAGCCAAACGCGCATCGATTTTCGAGCCGTTCCGTAGAGCTCAGGAGCGTCTAGACCAACCGCAGGAAGGCACCGGCCTCGGGCTGACCATCTGTACCCGGATAACGGCGGCGATGGGCGGTACTCTTCGCTTGAGGGAATCTTCTTCCAAGGGGAGCATTTTCGAGCTGAGCCTTCCGCTCAAGCGACACGAGCAGCCTTCACTTTTCGCTCCAGAGGCATTGAAGAATTTTTCGGGGCAGAGTTTTTTACTAGGCTGCTCCGAATTCTACTCTGAGCTTTTGTGTTCGTATCTCACAGAATGGGGCGCATCGGTTCACCTTCTTGAACCTTGGCAGAAGCTCGATGAGGGTGTGCGCCTTCTGCTCCCCGACTATCTCATCTTCCAAGATGAGAGTGAAGGTCTACGGCTTCGCGAAACGGTAAGCACGATCACCTCGATTTCTCCCAGACCCCGAACTAAGCTTCTCGCCATTTCCACTTTGAGAGCCACTTTTGGATCGCCGGTGAAGTTCGTAGGACGCTTGCTCCCCCCTATTACTCCTTTGAGTCTTTACGAAGCTTTGGGCGGTGTGCCATCCTTTTTGGACTCTGAACAGATCGAGGGTCTCGCGAGTCGCAACGATCGCTCACTGCGGATCTTGGTGGCCGAAGACAATCCCGTGAACCAGAAGGTTATGGCGAAGATGTTGGAACGTCAGGGTCACGTGGTTCGTCTGGTTGTTAACGGGAAAGAGGCCGTCGACATCTGCCGAGAGGAGACGTTCGATATTGTATTCATGGATATTCAAATGCCTGTTCTCGACGGATACAAGGCGGCCCGAATGATCCGCGACGATGAGCAAGCCCTGCGACGGGAACGGGCTCAGATTGTGGCGCTGACAGCCCGAGCCACTCAAGACGACAGAGAGAAATCGCTTCGGGCGGGAATGGACGGTTTTTTGTCCAAACCAGTGGATCTCACGACTCTCGTGGAGCTTTTGGCGAAACTCTCCTAGATACTCACTTCAGATCGCGAAGAAAGGGGCGAACTTCCTCCATGCCTACAATTCTTATCGTGGACGACTCCCCTACCATCAGAAAAATGGTCAAGGCGACCCTCAACGATGGCCGCCATGATTTCGGTGAGGCCTCCAACGGTTTGCAGGCCGTCGAGCAGTTGGCCCTGCGCCGCTACGATCTGATGATCCTCGACCTCAACATGCCAGATATGCACGGACTAGAGGTCATATCATACACTCGGGCCTACGAACGCTACGAAAATCTACCGATCTTAGTCCTGACGACGAAAAGCAGCGATAGCACGCGGGAAGAGATTCTCGCCGCAGGCGCCAATCTTTACCGGACCAAGCCGTTTAAGCCTGACGACCTCCGCCGAGCGGTCGATGAGCTTCTAGATGGATAGGTATTCGAGATCCCATGACCTCGCTGCGTGACGAGTTCTTTGAGGATTTCCGTGACGAAACCTCAGAGATTCTTCGTGCGGTGGGTTTGGTTACAGCTGAACTTGAGAGGAGTGCGCGGCCTGATCTCTACGACTCTCTGCTACGACACCTCCATACACTGAAGGGTTTGGCGAGCATGGTGGAGTTGAGTTCCGCGGCGGCACTCCTTCATCTGCTGGAAACGGCCGTACTACCATTTCGCGGAGCCGACCAGTCCGCTCCTAAGACCTTACTCGAGATGCTAAATCGCGCTATCCTTGACCTAGGGCAGCAGATCAGTCAACCGGAACGAGAGATCGATGTTTCCCCCTATCGTTCTCAATTAGAAAGCCTCAAACCCCCAATAGACCCTCCGGCCCGCGCTGGCGCGGAGCAGGTCAAAGCGGATCACTTCGCTCTTCTGCCTGATGTTCTCGCTGAAGCTCTGAGTGAAAGTGACCGCGCTCGCATGGTGCGGGCCGAAGAGTCTTTCCTCGGACTCTATGTTGTAGAGTTCTCTCCGGATCCGGACCGGCCCGTGGAAGGGCGCGGCATCAATTGGGTGCGAGAAAAGCTGGAAGCGCTCGGAACATTACTTCGCGTTGTACCGAAAGTCGAACACAATAAAGTTCGCTTTGTCTTTCTGTTGGTCGCGTCCGTTACGCCGAGTTTCAGCGACCTTGACGTCGAAGTGACAGTGCTCGTTCCTTGCCGCGAGAGAAAGGTACAAGAGGCAGGCTACCATTTCCACGCTTCTTCCCTGAGGGTAGAGTTACCGCGCCTAGAGCTGCTGATGGGTCATGTTGAAAATTTGATTATCGAACGCCATCGCCTCGATGAGAAGGTGGCCGGACTTCCGATCGAATACCGCCGAGAGTTTAGCGAAGTCACCTCTCAGATAGAGAGAGGGCTTAAGCGCCTCACTCAAAGTCTGGTTGACATCCGTCTTGTCCCACTGGCTGAACTCTTCTCCCGTATGCAGCTCATTGTTAAAGACGTGAGCCGGGAAAGCCAAAAGGAGATCCGGCTGCGAGTGAATGGAGAGCAGACACGGATTGACAAGGTTTTGGTGGATCAACTGATCGACCCTCTGGTCCATCTCGTCCGAAACGCCGTGGTCCATGGTTTGGAAAACTCTGAGGAACGTAAACAGGCAGGAAAGGCTCCGGTAGGCGAGCTTCACCTTTGGGCCCGCTCAGATGGGAGTCAGGTGGTTATCACGATTGAGGACGATGGACGTGGAATAGATCTCAGAGAGATTCTGGGAGAGGTCCCCGAGGAAGGGACGGACGCCATGCAGTGTCTGTTGGATAAGCTCAGCGAGCCCGGATATTCAACCCAATCTGAAGCCGACAGAAATGCGGGTCGTGGCTTAGGAATGGACATCGTACAGAAGACCGTCCAACAAATGGCGGGCCACGTAAGGTTGAGGACGGAACTAGGGCGCGGCACGACTTTTCACCTTTACTTGCCGGTGACAGTCGCGCTGTTGGATGCGCTGTTAGTTAAGTCGGGAGGACAGATTTGGGCCATTCCCCTCGCCGATATCGACGAAGTCGTGGAAGTGAGCCCCCTCCAGGTTCACCACCACCAGGAGCTTGAGGTGCTCACTCATCGGGGGTACACTCTCCCATTCCACGCTTTGAGCGGGTTGATGCGAGAGCGGCAAAGTTTCTCTCAGCCCTTCGCCCTCATTCATAGGGGAACCAGAGGAGCGGTTGCCATCGGAGTGGACGGACTAGCCGGCCAGCAACAACTCGTCGTTCGCTCTTTGGTAGATCCTTTGGTCATCACTCCGTGGTGCTCTGGAGCGGGTGAGTTGGGCGACGGACGGCTGGCGCTTGTCATCCAGATTGGCCGTCTGTTGGAGAATGCCGCGTGAGTCATCTAGAGAACAGCTACATCGTTTTTGTTTTAGGCAGGACGAAGTACGCCTTGAGCGCCCGCCACGTTCGCCATCTTGAGATGATGCACGACATCACCCCGGTCCCGGGCGTCTTAAAGCACGTGCTTGGAGTCGTCTCCCTGCGTGGTCAAGTGATTCCCGTATTGAGCCTGAGACGACTGTTTGGAATGGATTCCATTGAGCCGGAACGATCCGCCCGTCTGATCGTCGTGGAGGAAAAAAATCGAAGCGTGGCGCTGTTGGTCGATTCGGCCAGAGAGTTCCTAGTTATCTCGCCTGAAGAGGTCGTCGCACCCCCGCCCAGCCTGGAGGTAGGGCGACCTAGCTATCTGGAGGGTCTGGTGACCCAAGAGGAGAGCGTAATTCTTCTTTTGAACCTGTCCCAATTACTGTCAGTCAAGGAGCCCAGTCATGTCGAATAGAGATCCTCATCCGCCGACAAACTCGACCTTACAAAAAGCTCGGCAGCTCGGCTCATCACTCAAAGCAACTTCTGAGCAAAACGCCGTCGCGCTGGAGATGATTACGGAACTCGGTTCTAGCACCACTGAGATTGCCGCCACGACAAAGGAAGTGGAGAATATCGTCGAGCGCCTAGCCACCTCTTTGTCGCAGACATCCAGCACCATAGAAGAGATGTCGCGATCCATTAAGACCGTGGCGGACCTCTCTCTCAACGTAGATGCGTCCACCAATGATACGGTCGTCTCTATTGAGGAGATAAGCGCTTCTCTGGTCAGTTTGGCTGCCGATAGCGACAGCCTCGCGGTGTCGGTGGAGCAGACGGCGTCCGGCATAGAGGAATTAGCGCGCTCTTTTAAAGAGGTCGCTAAGAACGCGTCGGAGCTCAAGGTCCAATCGGGACAGACCGGGGAAGCCATCGGCAATATGGCGAGCGCGATCGATCAGGTCGGGGCGGCGATGGAACAGACGGAGCGTACTGTTGAAGGGGTCGCTTCGGCGGTCACGAGTTTGACCGGATCTTTGCACGAGATAAGGAATCGGGTTCAAGAAATTTTGCAACAGGCCGACCTCTCCAGTGAAGTCGTCGAAGCCCTGGATCGATCGGTCCAGAACATCGCTAATCGGGCCAAGAGCGCTGAGCAAGCGGTGCGACGGGCGGCCCAAGACGCCGAGAGCGGTCGCCGCACGGTTCAGGGTTCCATTGACGGACTGAAGAAGATGCGTCTAGCTATCGAGCGTTCGGCAGACCAGATGACGGAGCTAGACCGTAAAGCCGACCGCATCACCGGCATCGTGGACCTCATCCGGATGATTTCAGAACGAACGAATCTGCTTTCTCTTAACGCCTCCATTGAAGCTGCACGGGCAGGAGACGCCGGACGCGGTTTCGCGGTGGTTGCCGAAGAGATCCGATCGTTAGCCGACCGCGCCGGTCAGGCGACCATCGACATCGCGGAGGTCGTTCGCGAGCTACAGCAGACAGCCAGGGAGTCGGTTCGTATCAATGACACGAATCTCAAGCTTGCTGAGGACGGGGCAATTCTGGCGGACCAAGCGGCGGAAGGGCTCACTCAGATTTTGGTCGGTGTGGAAAAAGCCGTGACCGTAGTGGAAGGGATATCCGAAGCCACCATGTTGCAACTTGGTCAAAGCCAGCAAGCCAGAACAGCCTCGGAGTCCACCACCCGCCAAGCTGCTGAGATCCTGAGTTCCACCGACAAGCAGACGGAGGAGCTGGAACGGATTCGTCAGTCCATCAAGGAGCTTGAAAGCTCTAGTGGCCAAGTAGCGGCGTCCCTAGGCGAACAGTCACAGGATGCTCGACACATTTTGCGCTCCACTGAGAAAGTTTTGCAATTGGTCAGTACCGTTTCCACCGCCACCGCGGAGCAGTCGAGTGCCGCTGACCAGATCGCGACCGCTGTAGAAGTGATGAGGCAAGGAGCGCGCACCACCTCGCGCGCTCTTTCCGAGGTGGCGCCGGCAGCGCAGACCATCACGAAGGAGGCGATACGCGTCAAGGATCTGGCCGGTCAGGTCTCAAAGGCGACCAGCGAGCAAGCCTCTGGCTCCCAGCAGATCGTGACGGTTCTTCACGAAATGCGGCGTCAGGCCGAGCAACTGGCTCGGGCCATGCGCGAGCAGACGCTGGCCCAAAGTGAAGTCAGTCGGTCCGCTCAAAGTTTGCGCACTCAGGTCTCCTCCTCTTCTGAATATAGCCGTGAACAGATAGAGTTGCTACGACGTATCCTAACCAATCTAGAGACAAGTTTTCAAACAGTGGAGGACGAGTGGGAACCCCCGGAAGTCTCAACCAAGACGCTTATGGAGGAGGACGTTTCTTGAGCCACGCGACCAGGATCGAGCGCGGCTCACTGCAGGCCCAGGAGATCGAAGGACTGCTTCAAACTATTTGCTCTCAAAGCGAGGATATGACTCTTTTGAGTTCCGCGGTTTCGCAGCTCTTGCGAGTCGACCACGACTTCGGTTCCCTGCTCGATCCACTGCTCACCCACCAGTTGGCGGAAGTTCGTCAGATCGGAGCGACCCTTCTCGGTCACTTGGGGACCCCAGAAGCCACAGATAGATTGTGCGATCTTCTTTCAGACCCGGATTCCAATGTGGTTTATCACGCTATGGAGGCCCTAGGTTCCACGGTTCCCCTTCGTGCTCTCCCAGTGCTGCTTGAAAAAGCTCAATCGGGTGACTTTTTCATGAGCTTTCCAGCGATTGAAGCGCTAGGAAATTCCGCGCAGCCAATCCTGGTACCTGACCTGATTCGAATTCTTGGGGATCCGACTCTCAAGAGGCCGGTGGTGGTGGCTCTTGGCCGCCTTGGGAATAAACTGGCAGTACCTGCCCTAGCACGCGAGATGGAAGGTGATAATGCTCCTCATCGCCAGATCGTGGACGCGGTTTGCGCTATCGACTCTCACTACCGAGAGACCTTCGACGACTCGATGTCTGTACCCGGCTTGTTCTGTGACAGATTGTCCGCGAGTGCGGCTGAAGTCTTTCTTCAACCGGAGAAACTTGTAGGCGAAAGCGGGGAAGGAGCGACTTGGGACCAAGTCTGTCGCTGCCTGGGGTGGCTGGCCGGCCAGAATCACCCAAGAGCGGAGCTGGCTGTTTCCACCCTGGTCGGTCTTCTCGTCTCGTCTGGCGCCGGAGATTGGGCGGCCTCGGAGTTGGCAACTTTAGTTATCTCCGTAGAGCAGTTAGAGTCGGTGCTCGGCCACTGGGACCCCAGGGTACGACGACGAGCGGGTATGGCGCTTTCCGGCAATAGATCGTCCCGCGCCGTGAGTGTTCTTGGGCGTCTGGCCGATGACGGCGAAGTGATGGTTGCGATGGAGGCTATCCGGACACTGATTCAACTGGAGGACGCCGCGGCTTCCACACTCGTGGCTCGCCGCATCCTTGCGGTCTCCACGGGCTACCGTAGAAGACTGCTCGGTTTTGTCCACCGCCTTCCAGAACTTCCGGATTCCGAAATTGATCGGCTTCTTGGTGACCCAAGCCCCTCACTCCAAACGTTAGCTATTCAATCTCTTGGCTTGATCAGCACGACCCGTGCGGAACAGATTTTTGAGTTGCTCCAACGCACCACCGACAGTGGCCTCTTCTCCGCGGCTTTAGAAGCGCTGGCATCGTCGTCATACTCCTCCGATGTTCTCGTTAAGTTTTTGGAAAAGTGTTGGCACTCCGCCACCAGCGCACGTCAGGCATCGATCGCTCGGATTCTTCAATACCTACCGTCCGCCACCGAACTTCACCGAAAAGCACTGTCCTCAGAGGCCCTCTGGACCAGACTTTACGCTTGTCGCGCTGTGGTGTCGCAGGAAGCGTTTCGTGGCAACCTGATACCAGAGGGTCTCCTTAAGGATCCTATGCCCCCTGTTCGTTCGGTGCTTGCTGAACTTGCACCCAGTTTCGGAGAGGGCGGCCTGGAGTTGCTCGATCGACTGTCGGAAGATTCTGAGTTCGATGTGGTGCGGGCCGCGATTTTGGCCCTTGCAAGCCTCCCGCCTGACACCGCCGTCTCCCGTCTGCGACGGCTCTTTGCTAGTTCGGACGAAAGCGTGCGCTTAGCAGTTGTAGAAGCGCTGCATATGGTGGACGACCCGTGGGCGGTAGAGGCGTTGGATCTCGCTGTGGAAGACTCTTTCTTGAAGACCGAGGCCTTGGCCTCGCTTTGGCGCTCGTCCCGTCCGGACACGGCGCCAGTACTGTGCAAGTATTTACTGCGAGAAGATTCTCATCGGGAAACTTTGAGGCTCCGGCCTCCTGGCATTCAGCCGTTCCCCCAACATTTTACCCAGGCCTTGATTGCTGAACTACCCAACGCTTCGAGTTCCGTGAAGTTGCGATGGTGCCGCATCGTCGCGGAACTCCAACTCGTGACCTCTTCGAAGCTTCTTTCCGGTCTGCTTGCCGACCCTGACTCCAGAGTGCGAAGAGCGGCCTACCTTAACCTCGTGGACCTTGAAACGTTGAATTTGCAAGGCTCTTTCGCTTCGCTGCCAGACACCGATGACCCTGGAGTCCATGATTTGCTCGCGTCGGTGGAAAAAGCGATGTGAGCAGAACGTCTTGGGCATCCAATGCCGACCTGCTTCGTTTGCGAGACCGCATTGAGGACAGAACCGGGATTCATTACGATGAGAGTCAACTAGACCTTTTGGAACATCGACTGTGGACACGCGTGGGAGAGGTGCAACTTTTTAGCCTCCTCGATTACGATTACTATTTGCGGTACGATGACTCACGGGAAATCGAGTGGGAGCACCTGATCTCCGCGATCACCGTGAACGAAAGCTACTTCTGGCGCGAGCATCAGGCTATCGAGTTTGTGGTCGCCGAACTCGTTCCCAGGCTTGGCGAACGATCCCGCCCGGTCCGGGTCTGGCACGCTGGTTGTAGTCGCGGCGAGGAACCTTACACGCTGGTCATCGCAGCCCTCGAGCGTGGACTCAAAATCGGTGAAGACATTGAAGTATACGCTTCGGACATCGACGAAGAGGTTTTGCAGGCGGCCGCATCCGGGAGCTATCCTCCTTGGGCCTTGCGCCGGTTGCCGGACTCGATATCGTCTCGCTATTTCCAATCGGATGGAGCGCGATTTCAACTCTCCGATTCGGTGAGAGACCAAGTGAAATTTATGAAATCGAATCTTCTCGAAGCGGCCAGTCTACTCGGACACGAGACGATGGATGTCATATTTTGCCGGCACGTCTTCATCTATTTCTCTGAGCGGTCGCTTTTGCGTGCTGTGGAACAGCTTCATCGAATACTCACACCAGAAGGACAGCTTTTCCTGGGAGCTTCCGAGTCGCTGTTGCGCTTTGCCACTCCCTTCGTCTTCCGTGAGGTCCAGGGGAACTTGTCTTATGCTAAAAAAACATAGACCCGAGGTTCGCCGCGTCCTGGTGGTAGATGACTCGCCTTTCGTCCGTCAAGTTTTGCTGCGATTGATCGAGGACGATCCTCGTTTCGTGGTGGTGGAGACCGCTGGAGATGGACTGGAAGCTCTCGAACTGGCGGCGCAAGTGAAACCGGATGTGATCACGTTGGATCTTGAGATGCCTCTTTGCAACGGGGTCGAGTTTCTTCGTATTCAATCCGAGCGGTGCCCTATTCCTGTGGTAGTGGTAAGTGCGACCGACGCTACCGGTGAGCTTGCTGCCCAAGTCATCGAAGCGGGGGCCTTTGAGTTTGTCCAGAAGCCGACTTCGCTCGCGGACGCACGGCTAGAACAGATCGGCGCCGACCTTCGCAAAAAACTTTGGACCGCTTGTCAGACTGGTCCTGTGTCTCCAGGTCCGTTCAAGGAGCCGGGGGGGAATCTTCCAAGGATTGCCGTTGGGCCATATAAAGCCGTAATGATCGGGCTCTCGACCGGCGGCCCCCAACTTTTATATCGAACCTTGCCGGAAATTCGCGGGGACTTTCCTTTGCCCATCGGCGTTGTACTCCACATGCCGGAGGGTTTCACGGAGGCTCTGGCACGCCGGCTCAACGAAAAAAGCCAGGTAGAAGTACTGGAAGCCCGGGAGGGACTAGAATTCCTCCCCGGACGCATCATCATCGGTCGGTCGGGCTATCATTTTAAGGCCAGGCGCCAGGATCACGGCCAGGTCGTAGCGCAACTGTCCGCGGAAACAAGGGACATCTATTGCCCATCCGTTGATGGCCTTTTTGAGTCGGCCGCGATGACTTACGGAGCGGGACTGCTGGCTGTGGTCATGACAGGCATGGGTTCCGATGGGACCGACGGCGCCGCCTGGGTGAAGGCTCAAGGAGGCACTGTCCTCGTTCAATCCCAGGCAACGAGCGTGGTTTACGGGATGCCCCGGGCGGTCAAGGCAGCCGGCTTGAGCGACGGTGAGATCGACAGTTTCCAACTTTCGATGTTCTTAAATTCCTTAACTTGAAACGCCCTGTTTTTTCTCTTACGCTCCTTTTGTCGCTGACGTCGCCAAGGACATCACGCGGGAGCCGGAATCACGTCCACGCCCACTTTGACGATCTGAGTCCCGCCCCCTAGAACGACACCGCGCAAGGGGCTGACGTCGTGGAAGTCGCGTCCCCAAGCTAAGGTTACGTGTTGGTCGCTGACCAACAGATCGTTGGTGGGGTCAAGGTCGACCCAGCCTAGGGGGGGCGCCCAGACGGAGATCCAGGCGTGACTGGCGTCGGCCCCTTGGAGTCGCTCTTGTCCCGGCGGCGGGTTGGTGAGCAGGTAGCCGCTCACGTATCGGGCCGCCAATCCTAAGCTTCGCAGACAGCCGATCACCAGGTGAGCGAAGTCTTGACAGACCCCGCGTCGGGTTTCTAGAACGTCTCCCACCGGAGTGGCGATCGTTGTGGCCTCAGGGTCGAAGGTGAATTCTGTAAAGACGCGTCGGCAGAGGTCTCGAGCTCCTTCGAGAACAGGGCGACCTGCAGGAAAAGATGCCTCGGCGAAAGTCCGCAGAGGCTCCGAACATTCCACCCAAGTGGATGAGAAGCGAAACTGACCGGCTTCCAGGCTCTCGAGATCCTCGGCTGCGAGCAGGTCTTTGGTAACCCTGTCCCAAGCGCGTGACGCCTGCTCGTACACTCGAGCCTGAACGTCCACCTCAAAGAGGACGGTCACGATCAGTTCTTGATGAGCTTCTTGGACGGTGAAGAATGTCACGGGGTTTCCGAAAAAATCGGTCTGGTGGGACTTGAAGGCGGGTTCGGGATCTATGGAGAGTCTGGCTTGGGAGGACTCCTGCCAGGGGCTCAAGCGCGGCTCCGAGTGGAGTCGATTGTAGCTGATCGACACATCGTCGACGTAGAGGTAGCGGGTTTGGTGACGAACAGAATATTTCACGGCAAGGCCTCCCGACCGAAACCTGGACTCTGAGATTTGATGGTGAGATGCGTCAAGTATTTGCGAACAAGCAGGTCCGAGAGCAGAGGAATGTCTTTAGCCAGACCCCGCAACAGATGATGCAGCGGCGAGCGTCGCGTGCTCTCGTTCACCGCGGCGAGTTGAAAGATGTCGGCGAGTTTGACGCGCGAAAGGCACGACATAAGCAGCTTCTCTTCTGGGTTGGGTAAGGTCATGACCGAGCGACCGGGCAGGTGATGGAAGTGAAACTCTAAGAGATTCAGTTGGTACACGACGGAGCGGGGATTGGACTCGTCGGCCAACAAGAGATCGAGAACGGGGGCGATCTGCAAACCCGCGGGATAACGCCGTCGGTAGGTTCTGGTGGCGTCGGAGATCTCTAAAAGCGCTTCTAAGATTGCGTCTTCATAGGGTGTTTTCGAGGAGAGACTGCGACGGATCAGCGCTACCATAGAAGATGCCCGTTCTATGCGGCGTCCCATTTCCAAGAATCTCCAGCTATGGCTTCGCGACATGTTCTCGGCGATCAGGCCGGAGAACGCGGAGAAGCCCATCACCATTTCATCGAGGACACCTTGGGCATCTCGTAGCACGGTACTTGGCGTCTTGCTCAGCTCGAACAGGTGATTGAGAAGTCGCCAACACTCTTCGGAGATGCGGTCGCGAATGGTTCCCGAGAGTCGCTGGACGTTCTCCATGTTTTGTCGCAGACCATTGGTGTTCTTGGTGTCGCTCATTAGGTCTAGAATGCGGATTCGGGAGTCGGCTCGGTCCACTTTGCCCCGATGAAATCGGGGTTCGTCGGAAAGAGCCAGTAAAAGGGGAGCTTCTTTGGCGCTGCCGGGACGGTTCTCTTCGTCCAGTCGAAAGATGCAGCAACGCAGCAGTCGCACCAGACCTTCAGAACGCTCCAGGTATCGACCCAGCCAGAAAAGATTGTCAGCCGAACGACTGGGAATGTCGCCGCCTCCACGACTCAGTTCGATGGAGGAACGGGCGGGCGGCGTGCTGTGGGTTGGTGCTCCGGGCTCGGCAGGCGCCACGATCCAAGTGTCCTTGGAACCCGCTCCTTTTTGTAGGGTAGCCAGTTTAGAGGTCTCGGCTGAGGCCACTAATGTAAGGGCTCCCGGCATGACCACAAAGTCGTCCGCTTCACGGGTGATGAACGTACGAAGGACGATCCGGCGAGGTTCCAAGCGATCCCCCTGCAGAGTGGGTGCTGTGGATAGTTGCAGTTGGCGCTGGCCGACATAGGCCGAGGGGTTCCCTAGAACCTTTTGCTTGAGGGCTTCTCGGGCTCCCGGTTCGAGGCCGTTCACGAAAATGCTTGAGCCAAGCTTTAGGGCGAAGGTGGGCTTGACCACCATATGATCGAAATTGTCCAAAACACACTTAAGGGAGTCGGGATCGCCACACCACCAGGTAGGGGCTCCGGGGATGGCCAGATCCTCTCCTAAAAACTTGCGGCAAAGAACAGGTAGATAAGCGTGCAGGGCAGGAGTCTCCAACCACCCGCTACCCAAACAGTTAGCCACGACCACGTTACCGGCCCGTATGGCCTGAACCAATCCGGGGATACCGATGACGGAATCTGATCGCAACTCCAAGGGGTCGCAATAGTTGTCTCGCAGACGTCGCAAAATGACATCGACTGGCTGCAGGCCCTCCAAAAGCTTGAGGTACACTCGATTGTCTCGAACCGTCAGATCGTCGCCCTGGACCAAGCTGTAGCCTAAGTATTGAGCCAGGTAAGCGTGCTCAAAAAAGGTTTCGTTGGCTGGTCCGGGAGTGAGAAACACCACTCGAGGGGTATTGAAGGCCCGCTCAGCAACTTCAGAGAGCGTGCTGCGTACTGAACGAAAGAATGGTGCCAGTTTTTGGACCTGGGTCGATCGAAGGAACTCCGGCATCATCCTCGCGACGGCCAGTCGATTTTCTAGGGCGTAGCCGCATCCGGCCGGCGCTTCCGCTCGGTCTCGTAAGACGCGAAGTTCTCCTTGGGCGGTCCTGGCCAAGTCCACGGCGTGCAGAAGAAGCCGACATTCCGGCGGAATGGGCAGACCGTGGCACGGCCGCAGATAGCCGGGATGACCGTACACTAATTCCGAGGGGAGCCAGCCCTCCTTAAGGCAGCGCTGGTCCCCGTAGACATCCTCCAGGAGCAGGGTCAAGAGTTGGGCTCGTTGACGCAACCCGGACTCGATGGTTTTCCACTCTCCGCCCTCAAGAATCATGGGAAAGGGGTCAAGAAGCCACGGGCGATCGGTCCCGTCGGCGGCGCCGTAAACGTTGAAAGTGACTCCGTTTTCACGGATCAGGCGTCGAACCTGTTCTCGGCGATGTTCGAGTCCGGGTTTTCCGATCCGTTGCAGGGCCTGTAAGAAAGGACTCCAGCCCGGCCGAAGGTTACCTTGGGCGTCGAGCATTTCGTCGTAGGAGCCGACTTGGGGACGGTAGTTCAAGTCGGGAGCGACTTGTTCCAAGGAGCTGAGCATTAGACGGGTCGTCTCAGGTCCAAAGTGTGCGGGAAGTCACGGTTGGGGGTGGCAATGGCGGTGGGGATCTCTCCCTTTCTCAGATGTAGGTTGGAAAAGCGGGCGGTCCTTCGGGCTTCCGCTTCGTTGGCGTTCACGGGAAAGGTCTCATAGTTTCGGCCGCCCGGGTGGGCCGCGCGATAGAGACAGCCTCCCAAACTGCGCTGGGCCCAGGAGTCGACAATGTCAAATTCCAGCGGAACGTGCACCTTGATATTGGGATGCAAACAGATGGGAGGCTGCCAGGCCCGATACCGAATGCCGGCCACGGCTTCGCCTTGAACTCCGGTTGGACACAGCGGGACCGGACGACCGTTACAGTACAGTTGATGTCGTCCCTCCACGAAGCCTTGAACTTTGACCTGCATACGCTCCAGGGAGGAGTCCACGTAACGCACGGCGCCACCCATGCCGGGCTCTTCTCCCAGGACGTGCCAGGGTTCGATGGCGGTGCGCAGTTCGAGGTGCAGATCGCGGCACCTCAGTTCGCCGATTTTGGGAAAGCGGAACTCAAACTGCGAGGCGAACCAGTCGAGTTCGAAGGGAAAACCGTCCTGTCGCAGATCTTCGATCACTTCACCAAGATCTTGCCATACGAAATGCCCCAGCATGAACTGATCGTGTAGACGAGTTCCCCAGCGGGTCGGAGTCGCTTGACAGGGCGCCCTCCAAAAGCGGGCCACCAGTGCCCGCACCAAAAGCTGTTGAAGAAGACTCATCTGAGGATGAGGCGGCATTTCGAAGGCGCGCAGTTCCAGCAAACCGAGTCGTCCGGTGCTGCTGTCCGGAGAGTAAAGCTTGTCGATGCAGAATTCGGCCCGATGAGTGTTGCCAGAAAGGTCGGTCAAAAGATGTCGAAACGTGCGATCGACCAGCCACAAGGGACACTCCTCGCCCCGCTTGGGGATCTGCGAGAGGGCGATTTCCAGTTCGTAAAGACTGTCGTCGCGAGCTTCGTCTAAGCGTGGGGCTTGAGACGTTGGGCCGATGAAGAGTCCCGAAAAAAGGTAAGACAGACTGGGATGGTTGACCCAGTAAGTGACCATACTTCCCAGGATATCGGGTCGGCGCAGAAAGGGACTGTCAGCGGGTGTCTTGCCGCCCATCACGACATGATTACCACCTCCCGTGCCAGAATGCCGACCGTCGAGAAGGTACTTCTCGGTGCCCAATCGACATTCGCGGGCCTCCTCGTACATGACGGAGGTCCGCTCGCTCAATTCGGTCCAGTTATCGCTAGGGTGGACGTTGACCTCGATAACGCCGGGATCGGGAGTGATCGAAAAGCTCGTGAGGCGGGGATCGTGGACCGGTCCGTAGCCTTCCAGGATCACCGGCCAGCCTAAGGCCTGCGCCGTGTTCTCGACAGCTTCGCAGAGTTCCAGGAAGGCCTCGCCTTTGGCCAAGGGAGGAAGGAAGACATAGAGATGGCCCGCGCGGACTTCGATGCATAGCGCCGTCGCCACGGGCTTTTCGGCCTCGATGACCTTCTTAGGTACTGCTGGGGCCTTGGCTGCTCCGCCGAAATAGGGTGAAACTGTCACTTCGCGGGGCAACGGCGGAAACTTTCCGAAGGGATCCCGTTCCAAGTCGGACTCGAGGGCTTCGGGGTCGGGGGTGGGTAAGCTGTTAAGGGGAAGCCGATAGCCCATGGGTGCGTCTCCCGGGATGAGTTGAAGAACCTCTTGGCGCAAGAGCCAAGGTCCCGACACCCAAATACTCGCTGCTTTAGCGTCGCTGCGTCCCAGCGGGAAAAGGTAGCCCGTGGGTTGTCCCAATCCCTGTTGAAAGACCCTTGAAAGTCGCTCTCTTTCGTCTTGGCCCTCTAGGGTTTCTGGCTTTTGCACTGAGGCGTCCACCGGAAGCTTCTGTTCGCGATGCAAAAAGTAGTACAGGTCTTCGTAGCCGGGACGGATCCAGTTGGGATCGAGCCCCATTG
>JBBKWP010000212.1:0-39728 GCA_037968995.1 Candidatus Xenobia bacterium | reverse complement strand
CTGTCCTCGTCATGCGGGGGCATCAAAGGTTTTAAAACTAAGGTTTGTACGGACCCAAAATTTGGGGCACGCTGACTTGGGGGAGGGCGAAGTCTACAGGCTCGTTGAGGGGGGCGTCGCCGAAAGTTTCCTGATATTCTCCATGCATGCGCTGCATGAATTTATCGTAGACGCCCTTTTCCTTCAAAAGTTCCGCGGTCTCTTTTTCCAGACCGCCCGAGAGCGCCAAGATGTTAGTGAAGGTGACATCGATGGTTTTCATCGGTGCCGAGGCTGTCCCAGCATTGTCCCCGGCTTCGCCTGCGCCTAGGGGACCCTGTTGACGGGGACCCAAGAGCATATTGTGAAGCCAGGCTACTCCCACGTTTCCACTCAATTCACCGGCGAACTGGAGTAGCATGGGGAAGGCTCCGTATGGCGAATAGGTGTTCTGGTGCTCTAGAGGAATGCTGTTGATACCCTCCACGCCGGCGGCCGACATGTAACCGTTTCCGGTGGGGTTGTTGGCCGAAGCAGCGAACCCCGGATATCCTTGTTCGACGGCGTTCTGCGACCGAATTTTTTCGCGAATTCGAAAAAGATCAGCGAACCCTTTGTCGTCACGGTAAGGCAGGAAAAGGTGGGCCCACTCCTCGTGTGGAGAGGCCCAGAAGCCCTCCCAAGTGGTGCCAAATTTGCTCTCGACCCGCTTCATGGAAATGTCGTCCCAGACTTTATCGGACTGCTCTTTACTGAGTCCCCCAAATAGGTCCATGTAGGCGATCAGCATCTGCCCTTCGTGGACCCCGTGTTCGCCCGTCATCAGTCCCGTTCCGCTGAACTTGGCGTTAGGATCCTTGGGGTCGGAGATCTCCACGTGGCCCCGTATCCCTCCGAGGGTGGGTTCGAACATAGCTTCGTAGGCTTTACTTTGAAGTTCTTTATTGTAATTTTGATAGGACTCGGCCAATTCGGGACGACCCGTGTCACGAAGGGCTTTCTCCGCCAGCATCAGAGACCACATCATTTCACCCAGGTCCAAGGTGGGGATGGCCTGCTTCCACTCTCCTAGAGGGGTCGCTTTCTCGCCCGACTCAAACCAGGTGAAGTACCCGTTGAATCCAGGGAATTCTTGGCGGTAAGCTTCATAGCTCTCGATTTTCTTTGCTAAAATGCCGGCGGCCACTTCGGGAGCCTTGCTCGGGTCGTCAGGCGAGACGACCTTGGAAATGTTCGGGTCGCCCTTCAAGGCCTTAATGCACATGGCAAGATCCAAGCATTCCTTGGAGGCCGCGCTAAACTTCCGCTCTCCGGAGACCTCACCGGTTTTGGGATCGAGATCCACGCCGTCATAGGTCAACCCGGATTGTGGATTTCGTGCCCGCGCGAAGAACTCGGCCTCCCCCTTAAGGTAGTCGTCCAGAAAATCTTGGGTCTTCTCAGAGTCGTTCAACAACTCATGGGTAGAATATTTGGGGGCGAAATGCCAGGAGGATTGAGCGGGCGAGGCAGAGGTCCGTTGGCGTGCCACTCTGGGGGTCGGTTCAGGGTCCGATTTCAAGGTCTGCTCGAACCGATCGTTGGGCTGAACCGTGCCGCGCGCGCCGACTTTCGTTCGACGGCCAAGCAGAGGAGCGGTTGGCGGGGTCTGATATCCTTGGTAGGGGATCTTCACACCGTCATCCTATACGAAAAGCATGAAAAAATGGTGAAATGTTCTGATTTTGTTGAGACTTTTTTCAGGACTGTCCACTAGGATGAGCCTATGAATGTAAAATCCTCAGTCAACACGGCCACACACCTCACCCACCGGACGAGCGCGAATGTTCCGAAGAAGGCCGATCTTAAGGCAGCTTCGGGACCCATGGAGTCCTTCGTCAAGACTGGGGAACCTACCGACGTCCACTCGACGCCGACCATCGCCGTCACACCTGAGGTCAAGGAAGAACCTGTGGTAGGGGCCGCTGAGTTCCTGGAGATGGCCTCCACGGGGGGGGTTCAGGCCGCTATGGGAGCGACTCTTCCGCCTACGGTGGCGATCCCCGCGGGCGCGAGCTTCGTGCAAGGATTCGTTGACGGCTACCTGAGTCCCAGCGCGATCAAGGATCGCTGCCTCGCTCTGGCTAAAGATTTTCCCGACCTGGTAGAGATCATCGAAACGGGCGTGGAAACCCGCGGCTACGACGGCAAGAAGACCGAACTGCAGGGTCCGGACCGACTTTTTTATATGCGCCTGGGACCTAAAACCGAGGATCGTGACAAAAAGACCGGCGTTTTTCAGTTCGCCTCTCCGCACGCTCGCGAACTCGTGAATCCCATGAGCATGATGGAACTGACCGAACAGTTGGTGCGCAACTACGATCCTAACAGTCAGGACCCCGAAGTTCAGGCCAACACGCGTCTGCTGGATCAACTCGACGTCTTTGTCGCTCCCACCACCAATCCGGACGGGTCCAACTTTGCCCTTTATGATGACTCGGGATGGCGGAAGAATCGCGTGCCCACCGTAGGAAAGTCGATCGGTGTGGACGTGAATCGCAACTACCCCTTCCAGTGGGAGCCCTCCACCCGACCGGACGGCCAGACCTATTCGGGGGCCGGTCCCGCCAGTGAAAAGGAAACCCAGAACATTTTGCAAGTGGTCAAAGACCATTCCAACATCAAGTACGTGGTGGATTGGCACAGCTACAGCGAGGAGATTCGCCGACCCCTTGGCGCCTCCGCGAAAGACAACGCTGTTTACGACGACTTGCACGAGCGAGTGCGCAAGGCTATCCGTGGCGTGGCTAAACACGACTATCAGCCCACGGTATCTCAAGTGACCAACGGCTCGTCTGACGACCACTTCTATCATGTTGAGGGTATCCTCTCCACTGTGGTCGAGACCGGTAAAGAATTCCAGCCTCGCAAGGATGAAGCCCTGGTGGTGATGCGCGAATCCGTGGCCGGCGCTCGTGAGTTTTTGCAGGCCGCGGTGGATTACGGTCGACCGACGGGCGCCTAGCCGTCAAGTCCTAGAGGACCGAAGTTCGGCCGGAGGTCGGATGGATACCTCGGTGTCGCAAGGATACCTGAGTATAGTGACCTTTCATTCTGGTGAGTCCTCTTAACGCTTTCCCCCTCGCCTACTATCGAGGAGTACCTAGGACGGGTACAAGAGGAGATCATTATGAGTACCATTACAGAAATTCAGGGAGAAACCAAACAGCACCTGAGCGACCTCGCTGCGCTAGAGAGCCATATTATCGAAGCCGTCGAGCACCAGATCGGGACCGACAACATCAAAAAGGACCCTGACGCCTTGATGTTGCTGCAAGAGACACACACCATGTTGACCTTACATTACAAGGCGCTGGATGCTTTAGTTATCGCACAAGACGCCGAAACTCGAACGGGGATTAAGGACCTTTTCACCGGGTTCTTGGGCAATATCGCCGGTCTCTACAACAAAATGCGCGGTGAGGAAGCGACCCGCGCGGTTCGCGACACTTATACGGCACTCTCGTTGTTGAGCGTGTCGTTGACCGCGTTGAAAACCTTCGGCCTGATGGTTGGCAAACCCGAGATCTCGAAACTGGCCTACGAGCAGATGCGAGATCTATTGCCGCTCATCATGAAGATGAATCATCGATTGCCCTATATCGTGGCACGAGATGTGGCCGAGCGCAGCGGCTTGGCTTACGACGTCGCTGTTCCTGAGCGGGTCGAAAAGGCCACCCAGCGGATCTGGAACCGCGAAGACTAAGCGTCCTCCCGGTAACGCTCCGGCAAGCTCGAACCGAGCCGAAGCCCAACGCTTCCCGCTCCGTACCAAAAAGAAAAGGCATCCCTCAATGAGGGGTGTCTTTTTCGTCGTCGCCGGTTTCCTGGGCGAGTTCCATGAAGTCGCTGAACGGCCGCGTCGTTTCTAGGCTCCACCGCGGCACCTGGGCTTTGAGGGCGGGTGTGAGATGATACTGCTCCAACACTAGGGACACCCGCGGAGGGCTGTCCGTCGGACCGGAGAGCGGCGTCACTTCATGCATCATCCAGCCGGGGAATTCGACCAACAAGTTTTCGACGGGTTGTACGGGTAGGCGGCCGATAAGTCTGTGAAAGACGAGTTGGCCGCCTATCTTTTCTGGCGGGATGCCAAGGTATAGGACCGAGACGCAGAAGGGAAACGGCGGGTTCTCGCGCTCCTTGACGTAGGAAACCAAAGTCTTGTCCGCGTGCGGAGCCACGCCGACGCCGGAGTCGATCACTAAAGGGTTAAGAAAAAAGACGTTGGCCTTGGGCCGCAGGGTCTTCGCGAAATACGGCTTGAGTTCTGGCATCAGGCGTTCGGCGCGTTGTCTTTCCTCGATGTGAAAGAGCAGTGTAAATCCTCGGGTTCCCGTGAAGCCCTCGTTGAGATCGGAGCCGGCCAGATAGGGAGACGCCAGAACAGCCGATCTCAGGCTAGAAAGCGCCGAGCTTTCAAGAGCCTGAGGTTGGTAGCGATGCGGCCAGAGCCAACGCTGAATCACCGGGCTGCCTCAGTGAGCGAATGAAAAGGATTGCGACGCCGCGGCACGCTAGTTCAGGGGGGAGACTGACGACGTTTGGCATGGCCACGAGATCAGCTCGAGGATAGGTTGGCGATCCGGCAACAGGAAACGGTAGTGCTTCCAGCCGACTTTGGGACTGGGCTTGGCCAGATTCTTGATGGCATCGGAGTGCGGAGTGCAAAAAAGGCCGGCGACGGTTGGCCGAGTCGAACACCCATAGTCGGTGAGCAGTCGAGAATGAGGAAAGTACAGGCTGTGGCTCTCGGCGTCATCGACAAACTGGATTTCAAGCATCTGAGTCTGACGATTCCAAGAATAGCCCTCGATGGCCACTCGCAGAGGAATGAAGACTCCCAGCATGGGGAGTTCGCGTCGCCCCGAACGGGGGCGCTCGGGGTGGGCTTTGTCTTGCTCGATCAGATGGGATCTCACCCGAGCGAAAGTTTCCGCACGCTCGGGATCGAGTCTTTTGGCTTCGTCCAGCAGGGTCTCGAGGTCGGAGTCGGAGCGGGTTTGCAAGACCGTCGCCATCCGGGCCAAGGCGGTTCTTTGCTGGTCGTCCGCCGGAAGGAAGGCCAGTCCGTTACGAAATCTTGACCGCCGGTGGAGGTCGGGCCGCGACCAGATGACACGGGCGTGACAACTGAAGTCTTGGACATCTTCTCGGTCGAACTCAAGATCCAACTCGAGTTCGGCTCCGGGTTGCAGGGCCCCCTCGGTTTCCAATTGGACTCCTGTCTGGCTCAAGTCAAAGGTCATGGCGCGGTAAGCCGGCAGGTCCCGCGAACGGACACGAAACTTCATGGAATGTCGCGGCTTATCTCGTTGAGATTCGAGGGTCATGGCTTCAGTTCCCCAATAGCCTCTGTACGAAGCTGTTCTAACTCATGGGATGTGAGACCTAAGCGGAGAATAAGGCCTTCGATATAGCCTATTTGCTCGGGCTGAATAGAACCATCGGAAAAGCAGATGGAAAGTAGCAGTCGCAAATCGTCTTCGCTAGGGCGCCGATGAGCAAAGAGTTGATCGAGCGGAAGCGCTGTCTGTTGAGGCGGGGGAGCGGCCAAGTTCTGATCCATAAGACAGATCACTTCTGGAAGGGAGAGGCCTAGCTTACGCAGGACGACCGAAAGGGCGGCCACCTCGTTGGGTGTCACGATATCGTCAGCCCAGACCAAATGAAAGAGAGCAGTGATCAGTTCTTTATGTTGGTTAGCCGAACTCACCGTTTTTGACCTCTAGAAAGCGATGAGAAGCGCGGTTCCCAGCGCCACGATGCCCCAATAGAGTGCGCCGGCATCTTCAAAGGCCTTCAATAGCCAGAAAAAGCCGTAGGCTAAAGCCGTGGAAAGGGCGAGTTTGCCCGTGACCAAGAGCCAGTCCCCGCTGAAGGCCAGATCGAACACGAGTCCATTAGTGAACAGAGCGGCCCCGTAAAGGAGGGCGCATAGCAAGGGCTTGCGAGTGGCAAGAAGCACCTTGATCATCATGGGGATAAGAATCAGCTTTAGGAGGATCACCTTCGAAGTGTACCATGGGTTCCGGGTTTTGTCGGTGGAATCTCGCCGACTCCAGAAAAAGTTTTGCGCCGAGAAATTCTTTGATCTCTTCAGGGAGAAAAGCGGAGGCCGTCGAAGCAGTCGATATGGAATATGAAACTCAGTCCCCCAACCCCGTGCCCGAGCGCTCCTTTCTTCAAACGTTCATCGGGTCATTCGTCTCTTTTAAGGACTACCCGTTGTTCGCCGAGCGTTCTGTGGGCAGCGCTTTTGGTCATTTCGCAGTTCTTGTGACGCTGGTCTGCAGCCTGTATGCTGTGTTGGCCACCCAGTGGTTGAACGTTCATGTCGACCCTCACCTGTGGAGTACCGCGCAGAGCGTTCCAGAGATTCAGATCCAGGACGGGGTCGCCTCCTCGCCTGTTCAACAGCCCTACTATTTCAAAATTGAGGGAGAGACCATCGCGGTCATCGACACCAAGAACGACCCCAAGGTTTATCTTGAAGGCGAAACCCCAATTCTAGTGCTCTCTGAGCGCCACGTGAGTAGCAAGGACGCTCAAGGAAAAATTGAAGCCTACGAACTGGACGGCAACTTCGAAATCAATGCCGCCAAGATTCAAGGCTGGATTCTTGCCGTGGAATCCTGGACATTGCCGGTTTTGTTCGTACTTGCCGCAATGTGGCAGTTCGCCTGGAAGGCTATACAGGTCTTGTTCGTTGCCACGGTGCTGACCTTAGTACACCAAAGTCGCCCCAGCTTTTCGACCCACTTGCGTTTGACCATTTACGCCTTGGGGCCCGCGATGGCTTGGGGGCTTTTGGTCTTCGGAGCAAAGACAGTCGGAGTTTTCATCCCCTTAGCCGGGTTCGTCTTTTGGGGTATTCTGTTCGGCCTGAGCGCCGGAGCGGCCGCTCGTATTAAGAACAGCCCAAAGCATCACTGAAGAAACGGGAGGTCATCGACTATGGCAAAGGATAAGAAGCCGAGTTCATGCTTGGGACTGTTTTTAAAGTCCTCCATTGCGGTCGGCGTTGCATTGAGTCTGCTCACAGTGGGCACGGTCGCGCTCGGCGTGAAGTTTATGGATTGGGAACTCGCTCACTGGACGACGGTTTCCGGTTGGAACTCGTACCCGATGCTAGCGCTTTTTGCGATCTTCGGTCTCGCTTTCGTTACTGGACTCGGTGTGGCCGCGTTCGTGGGAGCGGCTAAAGCCTTCCTGAGAGCCGGTCGAGAGACAAAACCGGCCTCGCGCGCCAGACCCCAATCTCACCGCAAGACAACCATTTAGCCGAGTGCCTTTTGATGGATCTGGTTCCGGTTCTCCTGGAGAGCCTCCGTTGGAGGTTGGGCGCGTCTTAGATGAGTTGCGGGCCAGATTTCAGGTGCTTCAGAACAGCAATACCGATCCAGACTCAGTGAGTCCCGAAGATTTTCTTCGTCAGAAGCTGAGTCTTTTAGGCCTGAGCGATCTCCCCGAGGGTCCTTTGCTGCCGGACCTTCAGCGTGAGATGTTGCGGGGCGTTGGGGTTGGACTGGGGTCTCAGTTGGCTCATCTTTTGGGACGTCTAGCGGGATGGCACGGTGAAGTGCAGACCGAGGCATCAGCCCGCTCTGCCGGTCTCAAGAAACCGACCTCTCCGAAACTGATTCGTGTCGAATTTGGCACCGACTTCGTGGACAAACCCTCGTTATCCGACGAACTGCGCCGAGAAGTCGCCAAAGTTCGACGTCAACTGAGTCGCCGCTTAGGCTGGATGATATCCGGCACCCGATTGGCTGCAAATAGCGGACTGGAGCGCGGCGGTTGGAAGGCTCTGGTTCGGGGTGTGGAAGTCGCCTCGGGGGACTCGACCCTCTTTTTCGGAGCGGACCTGTCCGAAGCCCTGCGCCGCCATTGCGCTGCTCTGTACACTTTTGCGGAATTCGATAAGCTAGCGCGGCGACCGGACCTCAAGGCTGTCCTTCATGAGCTTCACTCTCTGGGTTTCGAGAAAGCCGGTTTGTGGGTCCATTGTCGCAATGTGCTCGGGGCCGGCGGCCACTTAAGGGACCCGTTGACCTTCTTCGAACTCATGCTGGAAGCCAGTGTCGAAAGCCGCGAGGCCGAGTATTTGGTGGCATACATTCTCGCCAATCAAGATCTCTCCGGCGGTACCTAGAGTGGTCCTTAAAGGTCTTATCGACATCTTCCCGGGCGGTTTTAGAACCGGGTGGCCAACTCTAACGCGTTCCACGTAAAACATTGGGGCCGCCTGAAAGCATGGGTATCCCAAAGGATGCCCAAAATTGCGGGTTTCTCACCTATCCCTCAGCATTGTTATCTTTAGCCCATCGGGGGCTTCGCCTCTCCTCCTGGGATGAGAGGATGAGACCAATACACTCGGGAGTAGGGAATCAATGCAGTCTGATGCTACGAAGAAACGTTTAGAGATCGTACTGGCGGTCCTTTTCACCATAGCCTCGCTCTTCATTCTTGTTGACCTGGTTATGCAAACCGGTCAGCGAGCCTTGGCTTATAGCGAAGTGCGCGAGGCCATCCGTTCGAGTCGGGTTGAGGAGATGACGGTCGGTCCTACCCTTTTGAACGGTACCCTGAGCGACGGCAGTCGCTTCAAAACCCAACGGATTTCCGAAGACGCTGAGCTGATACCGATGCTTGAGAAATACGAAGTTTCGTATAGCGGCCCATCGGAATGGCGCAGCGTTTTCTATGGCGGGGCGGCGCCTGCCATCGCCCTCTTGGGACTTCTCTATTTCTTTTATCAAAGGTCACAGAGCCCGCTTCGAAACTTCGGCAAGCGCGGCAAGACTCTGCTGGTTGCAGAATCTCCCTCGACAGGTTTTGACCACGTGGCCGGTTGCGACGAAGCCAAATCGGAACTCACCGAAATTGTCGACTTCCTGACGGCTCCTGAAAGATTTCACGCCATGGGCGCCTCCATGCCGCGAGGAGTGCTTCTCTCGGGACCTCCCGGTACCGGAAAAACTCTCTTGGCGCGCGCCTTGGCGGCCGAATCCGGGGTCCCGTTTTTCTCACTCTCCGGCAGTGACTTTGTGGAAATGTACGTCGGAGTGGGCGCCGCGCGCGTTCGTGGACTATTCGAGCAGGCAAGAAAGCAGGCTCCCTGCATCGTGTTCATCGACGAGATCGACGCCTTGGGAAAAACTCGAGACCAGAATTCTAGCAACAGCGATGAACGAGAACAGACCCTCAACCAACTTCTGGTAGAACTCGACGGGTTCGAGCAGGACTCTCGGGTGGTTTTGATCGGAGCGACCAACCGACCAGAAGTTATCGATCCAGCGCTGCTGCGACCCGGTCGATTCGACCGGCAGGTCGTGGTAGACGCTCCCGACCGCGTTGGACGCTTAGCGATCTTGGAGGTCCATGGGCGCGGAAAGAAGATCGGACCCAACACGTCTCTGAAGAAATTGGCGAATTCTACGGCGGGAATGTCGGGGGCGGACCTTGCGAACATTCTCAACGAAGCCGCGCTTTTAGCCGCACGGGAAGGGGCGTCCTGCATTGAGCAAGAGCACCTGCACGAAGCTGTGGAGAAAGTCTTGGCGGGGCCTGTTCGCTCCAATCGTTTATTGGACAAGAACCTCAAAAATCGTATCGCTTACCACGAAACCGGCCATGCTTTGATTGCCTATCACAGCCCGACCGCCGACCCAGTTCACAAGATCAGTATCGTCCCGAGGGGTAAAGCGGCGCTAGGATACACGATGCAGATTCCGTTGAGCGACTCCTATTTGATGACGGAGACCGAGTTGCGAGATCGCATTCGAGTCCTCTTGGGCGGTCGCGCGGCGGAGGCGCTGATCTTTAACGAAGTCTCCACCGGAGCCGAGAACGACTTGGAGCGCTGCACTCTTCTGGCCCGGCGGATGGTGGGCCATTTCGGAATGGGCGCCAGGACCGGCCTGTTGCATGCCGGCGCGGACCTGCGCGGGTGCAGTCCCGCATTCGCGGCCAAAATGGATGAGCAAGTTCAGGACATGTTGGAGGACATCTTTAAAGAAGCCCAGACGATTCTCGTGGAAAATCGAGGTCAGCTAGAGGCCGTCTCTCAGCGTCTACTCAAGCGGGAGGTGCTTGAAGCCGAGGAGTTTGAAAGCTTTCTTTAGAACCGTCCTCAATGGATGTACTCATAGTGGGAGCAGGACCCGTGGGCTTGATGTTGGGCAACGAGTTGGCTCGGCGCGGCGTGGACCACCAGATCGTTGAGACGAAAGCCAAAAGGGAACCTTACTGCAAAGCTCTCGGGGTGTCGCCGAGGACCTTGGAACTGTTCGATCAGATCGGTGTTTTAGACGAAGCTTTGCGTCGCGGCTTTTTTTTCCACGCCATGAATGTCGTCGTCGGCGGCGAATTGGTAAAACATTTTGAGGTTCAAGATGAGCTTGTACCTTACGGTCCATTCGCCTTGGCTCAGCCCCACACAGAAGAGATCCTAGAGAACAGTTGGAGGCGTTACGGGAACGCTATCGTTCGAGGGAAAACTCTAGAATCGTTCGAGGAAAAGGCAGATCGGGTGATAGCGAGCTTCACCGACGGCGAGCGGGTTGAAGCGCGCTATCTGGTAGGCTGCGACGGAGCCCACAGTTCGGTGAGAAAAGCCCTCGGTACGTCCTTTGAGGGGGAGCGCGTGGCGCGCACCTTTTTACTGGGCGACGTGCGACTGAATTGGGATCGCGCGCCGCGTGACAATTGGCAGTTCGTCCATATGGTGGACGGCGAGTTGCGCAACATCGTGACTTTGATCGCGAATCCGACGGGACCCGGAAGATACCGAGTGTCCACCTCTGTAGATGTCACGGACGACTGCCCGGAACATCCCTCTTTAGAGTATCTCCAAGAGGTCGTTCGACCGATTTTGCCCGAGGGGGTGGAACTCTCGGACATGCGCTGGAGTTCGCGTTACAGCATCAGCCATCGCATCGCGGGCAGCTATCGAAAGGGTCGAGTCTTTATCGCCGGAGACGCCGCCCATATCCATCCTCCCATCGGCGGGTTGGGCATGAATACGGGACTACAGGACGCTCACAATCTCGGCTGGAAGTTGGCCGAGGTCTGTCTGGGACATCTGAAAGACGAGGTCCTAGACACTTACGACAGTGAGCGGCGACCGGTTGGTCAAAAAGTCGTGGAGGTCACCGCCGCGCGCATGAATCGGGCTATGGGTGAGGGGTCTGAAGTGGTCGAACCGCCTCAATTCGATACTCAACTGCGGGTGCGTTATGAGCCCGGACTCTTAGTAGGCGGCGACACTCCACCCCTGGGACTCCCCAGACCAGGCGACCGATTGCCTGCCCTAGACGATCTGCGCCGGGCCCACGTCCACGGTGAGTTTCAACTCGCCGACGTCTTCCACGATGGTCTGTTCCATCTATTTTTGCACGATACGGATCGAGACCCTTTCCTTGCGACGGCGCGAACCCATCTGCACGAGAGGGTTCGTGATTGGACCATCTTCGCCAGCGGGGAACCTGAACAGGCGATGGGAGCTATTCTGGATCCCCGTGGCCGTTGGAGCGACGAGGTGGGAACCGGAGCGGTCCTCGTTCGCCCCGACGGCGTTATCGGGTGGCGGGGTTCTTCAGTTTCCGATTTTCAGACGTGGCTGGAAGGCTTCACTCGACCCTAGGTTAGCGAACCTTTGAGCGAGCTCAGCGCCTTGCGATCTTCATGGGTCATTTTGAGAACAGAAGACAAAACATCGGCCACGGCGGTCGGTTCGCGGTGGAGTAACTCCGCCAAGAGCTTAAAGAGAAGTCGTTTGTTGTCGAGGTTCATCTTCTCGTAGGAGCCGACGCTTTGACGGATATGAAGGGCGAACTTTGAAAACAGTTCCCGTTCAGCCTCCTCGGCGGCGTCTTTGGACGCAGAAGAGTATGGGTAGACTCTCTGATCGATCAACTCCTCGGTCAGGCTCTGGGCGCGTTGACCAAAGGAGCGGCGCAAGAACTGAAACGCTTTGCGACGGGCCTCGTGGAGAATTTCCTGGGCGTCGTCCCGCAGATTGATCATTCCGTCATCTTCCCACTCGCGAGCCTGCTCGCAATCTAGATAAAAAGTCGCGTCCTCGGCGCCTCTTAACCCTAGCTCCACCTCTCCGATGACCATCCGATTGTGGTCGCATAGAAAGAGGCGACCTTTGGCGTCGGAAACTCGGTCGTTCCACTGAATGCAACGCAAGTTCCAGTGCAGGGTGTCACCAGAAGGAAACTCCGTATCGTAGGCCCCAAGGTCGTCTTGGCTGCGGATGAGGGCCGACGGGTCCAGCTTTTCGCCTTGGACATAGATTGCGATGTCTGGGTAGTTTGAGAGGTGTTCTGAGAAGATCTGGGAGAACCGTTGACGCACCTCTTTGGCTTCGAGGGTGTTGCCCTTCTCCGAGATCAAGGCCACCTGGGCATGCGTTCCGGTGGGCTTCTTGCTGACCTTGGTGGGGGACACTTCGACGGACGGTTCTCCCACAGTCGCTTTGATGACGTAGTGACGACGGGTCTTCCCATTCATGGCGAACACCGTGTTCCAGGTGATCACGCCCCCCAAGGCGAGAGCCCGCAGTCGTCCTTTACCGAAGCGACCGTGGAGCATCCGCCCGCTGGGGCTTTGATGCACGACGGTGTGCTTGTCGGAGTCTCCCAGGGTCATAAACGGGTGCGCGTTAAGGTTTTTTTCGTCGATAGCGATGCCGTGCCCGTCATCACTGACGGTGATCGACTCGACTCCCATCATTTCATTCTCGGTCCAGTCGAGGTGTACCGTCTTGGCGTCGGCGTCCAGGGAATTCCAGACCAATTCCGACAAGGCGCTGAGGCCGTTGGTTTGATTGCGTAAACGGAGAAGTTCCGTTTCTCCGGGCTTGATGGGGAGAGTCTGGAACTCTAGTCCCGCTGTGGATTGAGAGGGGGATGATGGGGTACGAGTTTTGACGCTGGGCATGGCGCCATGATGCGCTCCATGCAGTCTATGGACCTCCATGCCCACCGGGCTCATAGAAGACCCAATGTCATCAGCCCAGAGCACGGGAGAAGAGCACAGAGAAGACGAACCGACGGGGATGTCTGCCTTAGTTATATTTGTAGCCCCTTTCTTCAAAGAGAGTGTCGTCGAGTTCCTCGACGCCGTCGCCGGTCTTGAGCACGTCCATCTGGCGGTGGTTTCTCAAGATTCTTGGGAAATGTTTCCGGAGAAGATCCGTCGCATAGCTTCCTTTCGCCAAGTGAGTGACGCCACATCGTCGGACGATCTGACTCACGCCGCCTACGACCTCAGTCGACGTCTGGGCACCCGGCCCCATCGCATTCTCGCCATCAACGAGCAGATTCAGGTGCAAGTGGCCGAGGTCCGCGAGCGCTTGGATATCCCCGGCATGTCGAGCGAGACGATTCGTAAGTTTCGGGACAAAGGGGTGATGAAAGAGTGCTTTCGAGCGGCGGGGGTTCCGTGCGCGCGACACAAAGCGGCGCAATCGGTTCAGGAAGCGCGTGACTTCGTCAAATCGGTCGGATTTCCGGTTTGCGTCAAGCCGGTGGACGGCGCCGCGGCCCAGGCTACCTTTAAGGTCGACTCCTTAGAGGTTCTCGAGCAGATCTTAAAAGCCAGCGCTCCGAATCCTGAGCGTCCCATTCAGATTGAGGAGTTCGTGGTGGGAGAGGAGTCGTCATTCGAGACATTTTCTCTGAACGGCGAGCACCTGTGGCATTCGCTGACCCACTATTATCCTACCCCTCTCGACGTCATGAACAATCCTTGGATTCAGTGGCAAGTGATCTCCCCTAAGGAGATCGACGATCCGCGATATGACGATATCAAGGATGCGGGCCGTCGCGCTTTGGATGCTCTGGGTATGGAGACTGGACTGACCCATCTGGAATGGTTCCGCCGTGAAGACGGCACCATCGCCATCAGCGAAGTGGCGGCCCGGCCGCCGGGGGCTCAGATTACCACGATGATCAATCGTGCGCACGACATCGACAGTTCTCGCATCTGGTGTGAAGTGATGATCTACGGCCATTTCGCCCCCATTCCCGAGCGCAAATATGCGGTCGGTGCGGCTTTTTTGCGTGGCCTCGGCGGCGGCAGGGTTCAGGCCGTTCATGGGCTGGAAGTTCTCAAGGAGTTGGGCGATATGGTGGTGGACGTGGGACTACCAAAGCCCGGAGACCCCGCTGCCAACACCTACGAAGGGGAGGGATTCATCATGGTCCGCCATCGAGAAACCCAAAAGGTGCGAGACGCCGTGGCCCTTATCGTCGACCGGGTTCGCGTGGAGTTGATCTGATCTAAAAGGCTATCGGATTTGACAGCCTTCTGGGGTGTGCTAAACCGTCCCGGCGAGGTTCTCCGGGTTCAGGCCCAGCAGGTCGGGATGAACGAAGCGTCCATTTTCACGAATCAGTTGGTCGTCGAAGTAGATATTTCCACCCGACTCCTGGAGCAGCACCATATCCCAGTGAATGGAAGATTTGTTGCCGTTATAGGCCTCTTCATAGCATTCACCGAGAGCGAAGTGGAGGCTTCCGCGGATCTTTTCGTCGAAAAGGATGTCGCGCATGGGCTTGACGATGAAAGGATGAAAGGCGATGGCGAATTCCCCGATGTAGCGGGCTCCTTCGTCACTGTCGAGGATGGCCCCTAGGGCCTCGTCGTTGGAACTGCTGTACTCGCTCACCCGTCCGTTTTCGAAGGTGAGACGTATGTTGTCGAACGGTGTGCCACGATAAATTGTGGCGGCATTGTAGGCTATGGTGCCTTGAACCGATTCGCGGACAGGGGCCGTGAAACACTCTCCATCAGGAATGTTGAGATTGCCGGTGCATTCCACAGCGGGAATATCCTTGATAGAGAAGCGTAAGTCCGTCCCCGGACCGGTAATCCGAACTTGATCGGTCTTGTTCATGAGATTCTTGAGGGGGATGACGGCTTTGGTCATGGCCGCATAATCAGCCGAACAGACTTTAAAGTAAAAATCCTCGAAGGCTTCGGTGGACAGACCGGCTTGTTGTGCCATGGAGGGAGTTGGCCAGCGCAGAACACACCAACGCGTGTTCTTGACCCGGATGTCTCGATGCACCGGTGTGAAGAGAAGTTTTTCGAACATCCGGGTTCTTTCCACGGGCACTCCGGAAAGTTCGGTGATGTTATGGCTGCCTCGAAGTCCGATGTAGGCATCCATCTTGCTCATGCGAAAGGCTTCAACTTCCGCGGTCAATCGCAGACGTTCCTCGGCCTCCTCGTCGGTGCCTAACTCCATCAAGAGGCGCCGAAGATATTCGGTCTTCTTCTCCACTAGCGGAATGGCTCCGACGGAGGCGATCTCTTCCATTAAAACTCCCAACATCGCGTCAGGAATGTTGGTCGCTTCGATGAAGACCTTCTCCCCTTTTTTGAGGGCGCAGGAGTGATGAACTAGGGTCTTGGCCAAAAGGCCGTATCTGGGATCTGGCATGGGCGATAGGTTCCCACCTACCGCTCCACTCTCCTTCGGGGCGTCATCCACAGGGAGTAGGGAGATGCATAGAAGGCCCGTTGACTAGCAACGGACCTTCTATGCTCTTGGCTCGCGAGGGAGTAAAGGACTACTGCGGGATGAAGACTCGTACTTGGGTTCCGTAGTTTGTGATCTGGGTTCGAGGAACGTCGCTGTACTCTTTGCCTTTGCCGTCCGAGATGGAAATGTGTCCGTGTTCGTGACCGTTCCCCTTGTTCCAAACGACGATGGCACCGGCGGGAAGCTTCTTGAGGTCTTTAGGGTCGACTTTGACTTCCTTCACTTTGTCGCTTTTGGCCAACTGGTCGGCTGCCATGTAGGCGCTGGCACCACTGGTATTGATGCCGAACTTCCGTAAGGTTTCAGCAACGTACTTGAAGCACCATCCGCCGCTTCCTGTGGCGTGATTCTTAGCTTCGTCCGCCATCTTCTGGCCCCATCCCGCGGCTTGTACGCCGTCGATGGAAGTGGCTCCGGCGCCGCCGGCACTGGAGGTCGAATTCGATCCCCCGCCGCTACCGCCCAGAAAATTGTTGATGCCGCTGCCACCGCCAGAAGACCCTCCCCCGAAATTAGAGGCGGCGGGAAGGGCTCCAGAGCCACCACCCGAGGCCATCTGTTTCATCAGAAACTTCTCAATGACGCTCATCATGACATTCAATTGTGCCTGCATCGCATTGAGCACCGGGTCGACGCCGAATCCGCCCGGATTTCCGAAGTCGGCTCCGGTTTGCCCGAGGCCTCCGAAATTGGTTCCGGTTGGGCCGGGACCGCCGAAGCCGCCGAAGTTGGATTGAGGGACTCTCATAATGTTATCTCCTAAAGTGTGGTGTTCTTAAGGAGAGACTACGGGACCGAGGTGTTTCAAATCTGGTCAGTCACAGTAGGATGTTAACGATTTGTAACAATAGACGAGTTAGGTCTTATCTTTTTCCTCGCTGAGAAGTTTCGTGTTTTCGTCCGTCGCGAAGGTTTGGGCCATGCGTTCGGCCAGTTTGAAAAGGAACTCATCTTCATGATCGTCCGTCAACTCCTTGGATTTCTCGTTGACCAAACTGACCCAATGGACCACAAGGAGCGTGCGGGCCGCTCGGCGGGTTTTGGCATCGCCAACTCCGGCCAGTAGCCACCGAACGCCAGGATTGAGACTGTTGAGGCGATAAGGCCCTTCTCCCCCAAACCTGTACAATGGCGGTCCGAGAGGCCATTTTCCTAGTTGGAGATCTTTGAAAAGCTGGTCGGACTTCTGGTAAAGTTCCTTTCCCAGCAGATTGATGATGTCCGCACGAAGTTCATCCACGAAGGTCGAACGCGTCTCGACTCGACCCTTTTCGTACTTCTCCCGAAAGTCCCGGAGGTCGCTCAAGGCTTTGTCGATCCTCTTGCCGGCGGCCGCCACCGGAGCCAGACCCCAGGAAACTGCATGGCGCAACGAGGCTTTCAGTTGTCTGGGATCGAGTAATGGCGGGGACTCGAACCACTGAAGGCCGTCGCTACCGAGAATGGACTTCAAGATCGAAAATTCGTGCGAACCTTCTTGGACTAAGACAGCGGAATCTGGTAACCCTCGGGCCCAAGAGCTTTTTGTGATGGTCAGAGGCGCTTTGGACTCCGCCGTAACGGAGGCCAAAGTGAGGCCACTCACCACGGTTCGGTCGACTCTCTCAAAAAGCGGTAAATCCCACAGAATGGAAGCAATTTTCGATGAAGCGCTGGACCTCCGACTTGCAATCTCTCGTTTCGTTTCGTCGAGGACCACCAAGGCGTGCTTTCGGTCTGGACCGCTAATCGCTTGGTGAGATAACTGCTCCACCCAAGCTAGAGTGAGGTCCGCGGCCCAGTCCCAGAGAGTGCTCTCGAGCTTATGAGGTACGTTGGCTCGGAGTTCTCCGGACTTCTTTTTGGACTGGCGCGCCCCTTTGACCACGGCCATCACAGGGAGTCCCCGCCAGTGGATCCAACCTGCCGGAGTTCCGTCCTGTTCTAGTCCCACGGCCCAACCGGGATGGGCGACCCCCATGCTCGCTTGGAGGTTGGAGGTCTTGTACTCTCGAGAAAAGAGATCTCGGGGGATAGCGGTGGGCAGTTTGCTGAGTTCTTGCCTCAGATACTCGGCTTCAAGAAGCTTCTTTTCGATGTTCTCAAACTTGCGGTCAAAAAGTTTATGGACGAAATTCAGTTCGTCCTCATCCATTCGAAGAACGGGCTCTTCGGTGGGGATTTCCGCTGAGAAACTGTGCCAGACGTAATTCTTGAGACCGGCGTTCACTCGAAGTTCCGCGGCGCTGATGGTCTCCCCACCCTGCAACTTGAATGGAACACCTTCCTCGAAAGCTTTTCGTAACGCTGGGGAAACTTGTTCCTTGGAGAAAAAATCCTTTGCGATCTGGCGCAGGGCGCTCTTTCGGCTCGTCGCCGCGTCGAGCATAAGTTTGGCGCAATTTTCCCGTAGTAAGGACACGAAGTCAGTGCTATAGGTGACATCTTGAAAGTCTTCGCTCAGCGTCAACTGATCACTCTCCACGGCTACTACGCAGTGCGGAGGAATGTGGTGGAATCGACGGCAGATGAGACGTCCGCCGACATAGTAGTCGACGCGTCCACCCTCATGGTGCTTCTGATCCGAGCAAAGGGCGACTTCTCCCTTCGCCCCTTCGAGAGGTCGGCGCAACAGGGCTTTATCGGGAATTTTGATCTCTTGGTGAATCTCAAGGGATTGAAACTGCTCTTCCTGTTGCTGCTTCTCGATAACGTCCGCGGCTTGCATCCACGGGAATTTGCCGAGTTGGCGTTGCAAGAAATCCGCCTCTTTTGGCAGAGGCTCGTCTAACACCGTGCGCCCGGCAACGCCTAAACCCGGCGCCCCACGCAGTAGGTGGCCGTTCTGAGCCAATTCCTTCTCCAATTCTGCGAGCGAACACAATTCTCCATAGCGAACCGTTTCAAAGAGAGGCCTGTCCCAATAGGCACTCTTGGGGTAGGAGTATTCCATCAGCAACTTGCGAGCCGCGGCGGGCGGAAGCAGGGGATCCCCAAAGACCTCTGGTTCTTTCTCGCTCGAAAGCTTGGTGAGGCTCTCGATCAGACGTTTGTAGGCCTTGTCTTTGGCGAATCCCGTCCAGTGATCGTAGATTTCCAGAGTTGAGGCGTCCACGATGGCGCGGGCGTTGAAGACGTTGGTCGCTTCGACAGAAACTTCCTCAATGACGACTCCAAACCTCATCAGCTTCAAGTCCAAGATGAAGCCTCGTTGACGCCCGATGGCCAGTTCACCCGTCACGCCTTCGATCTCAATGGGGCATTTCAGATAGTCCTCTCCAGGGGCCAGGATCGGTTTCTGAGGGTCGTTGAGTTTGGCGTCCAACGACTGCATGTGCTGCTGGAGTTCCCGGACATCCTTCACTACGGTTCGACCAAATTGAGCGACCAAGGCATCGTGAGCCTGGGGAGTGAACTTCAAAATTGGAGGCGCCAGGATGCTGGTAGGAATTTTTCCGGAAAGCTGAACAGCGTCTCCCAACGAGATCGTTTCTAGGTAGGACAAGGACTCCAAGCTTAGGGGGCCCTCGCCTGTCCAAGTGTCAAAGAGTGGCGCGCTGAGCACGGCGTTGGGGAGTTTGGATTTCTTGTTCCCCATGCGCTCGAGGAGGTATTCCACAAGTTCAGGATAGAGAGAGGCGGGATCGCTCAGATCCTGGCGGCCGAACAGTCGAATCAGTTCGGTTTTGATCTCCGTGAGGGCGGTACGAAAGATTCTTCCATCAAGTTTGGTCCAAGCGGCATTGACCTCGGCTTCTTGAAAGTCCACCACCACCGACGCCGACGGAGGAACGTCGTGAAGGCTCTCAGTGCAGAGCAGATGTCCCTGATAAAGGATATCCATCACGCTAGGGCCTCCGGGAGCACCCAGGAACCCGATTTCCGCCGTCCATTTTTGACCCTCTAAGCGGTGCCTACAGTAGTAGTCGCCTGGGCTCAATTCGACCGGTCGAGGATTGCTTTGCCAGCGCTCTTTGTTGCGTTCCGCCAAGACACGCAGCTTGAACGCTCCTTCCGCGCTTTCCAAAAACTTTGGGGAAAAGAGGGAGTTCACCAGTCGATGAACCTGGAGGTTGCTGACGTCCACAACGGGGGTATCCAGTTGAAGATTGAAGCGGCGATCGCTGAACATGACCTTGCCAGAGGATTGGCGTTGGCGCTCGAGGGCATCAAGACTCGTGTATTCTTTTCGATCGGCTAAAGGAAAAAGGTGGCATTCTCTCAGCGCTAAACCGGCGGGATTCGCATGCTCTAAGATGAGGTGCTTTCGGAGTTCAGACTCGTCCGGTCCTCCAGCGACATGATTTCTCGCCAGATCAGCGAGCAGTCCATTGGAATCTTTACTCAGTCGCTTGAGGACAGTTTTGTAGACCTCGTCTTCGATCACGTGAGAGAAGGAGGCGTCAAGTTTCAAAGTGTTTTCTTCGACGACGGCCCGGAAATAGATGTCGGTCCGAGGTGAAACCCGCCCCACCAACACACCGTATCGGAGCAAAAGGAGTTGGGGGGATTCCTCCGGTGTGAGTTGGAGTTCGCGACGGTCGGGGAGGTCGATAGGGAGCCTCTTTTTTCCCTGGAAGGTCAGAGGGCAGGGAAGATATTGAAAGCGTTCCCTGACTAGTGTTAGGAGATTCTTCAAGGGCTTCGTGAGGACGACTTCGTAATGGAGGTCGTCATCTATATAGCTGAGGCTCGGTTGGGTCACGCACGCTGGTTCGATAGCATTGCCTGCCACCGCTAAAAGATGATACGGGAGACCCTCCTCGCTGGTGTCAAACAGGTACTCCCCGAGATTTTCCAAGGCGTCGGGGTCGAGGGCGACCTGTCGGGCGATAAGGGCCACGGTGAACGTATTGTCGGGCGATTTTGTGTCGGCGCTGCGATCGATGACTTCCAGTTCTACAGCCTGACATTGACTCGCGACCACCGCTTGCATCACCAACGCCAAGAACTCTTCGTCGGCCACCAACTGGTAGCGGGCCATTTTTTCACGGGCCTTGGAGTCGTCGAGAGTGAACTGTCCGACGGAGTCGAACGTGGTGTCGGCTTGAAACCTTTCTAGCAGCCCCACTAAACGGCGGCCTTGGCTTTGAGGGAACTCAGAAGTCGAGCGAAGAGGTGTCCGTCAAATTCGGTGCCCAGGGCGAGTTCGAGACCGATTTTTCGGAAAGTCAGGGAGACCCCAAGTTCTGGTTGTGCCTGAAACAGAGCCAACGCTTTGCGCCAGAACGGATGATCTTGAAAAACAGACAACTGATGACCGTGCTGTCTTGGCTGACAAGGGTCCGCGCCCACTTGAGTGTCGACCGCCAAAAAGGCGCTGAATTGGGAAGCCCAACTTTTGGGGGTTTGGAGTTTCTTCAATAGGGCGATTTCGCCGATTTTGCGGTCGGTCGCTGCGAGCGCCTGAAGGAACTCCGTTTCGGCTTCGCTGGGACGATCGACTTTTTGGAAGTGAAGAAAGCTATCCTCTAGGCGTCGCACGTCGTAGTCGAGGTCCTTGAGAAAATGCAACTTTTCGCCACCGGTCTCGGCGCGAAGGACGGTTTCTCCAGCGGCCTCGACAGCCTGCCAGAAGTCGTCGACCTCAGCGGCGTAGTAAATCACCTTTGGGAGTTGGGCCAAGGAGAGGCGGTCCGCTCGCGCCTGGAAAAGAGCGACGGTCTTGGCTTTTTTCGTAAGAGGAGTCGGATACCGCAACACCACGCGTGCGAGACTCCAAAGGTCGGCATCGTCCTTACGGGCGATCTCTTCAAAGAGCTTTTCGGGCATCTCTCCGTAGGCTGCTTTCTTGACCTCCTCCAAAGCCCTCTCGTAGTGCTCGTCGAAGAGAATGTTGTCGCGACTGAGCGTGTGTTCAAGATACCTGGACCGCAGTTTGAAGGCCACATGAGGAAGCGGCGATCCCTTGCCTTCGAGCAACGTCAGGCCCCGATTATAGTAGCCGTGAAAAGCCTTCTCGTCCGTGGTGGGAGCCACCACGGCCTCGGTGCCTTCGATGGTGTGGCGATATTGGAACGGGGTTCGGGCCAGGTCGAAGGTCTCGTTGATAGGTTTCCCGTTGAATAGAATCTCAACGTCGCTGTGTTTGCACCAATAAACAACGGTCTCTTTGCATTCGGCTTGCAGGCTGAGGAGGTCGCAACGTCGCTTGGGTGTGAAAACCGTCACAGACGTTCCCTCCACCGGCGCCTGGAGTTCTCGGCGCTCAAAGCTTCGATCGGGTTTGAAAAGGATGCGCCAAGATTCACCATCTCGGCCTGTCTCCATCACCACCAATTTGGGTTTGATGGCAAAAATGGAGACAAAGCCGATGCCAAACTTTCCGATCTTGGTGAAATCGTTTTCTTTGGTGGAGGAGAAGAGCCGTGTCAATCGGCTGTCGATGGTGTTGCGGTCCATCCCCACACCAGTGTCCTTGACTCTTACGAAACAGCAGTCGGCTTCCTTGTCGTAATCCACCTCGACCTCGATGAGTTCGGTGGAGGCGTCAAGGCTGTTTTGCACGAGTTCTCGCAAGAACGCCAAAGGCTGAGCGAACTGGCTGATCAGTTGTTCCAGGGCGCTGGCGCTCCCACCAGATTTTCGTCGTTTGGCCATCGACGCTTGTTCTGCCTAGATAGGTAGGATCCTCGGTGGTACTGATCGGTGGATGTCGACTGTGTCTCGTGGAAAACAGGAAAGCTCTAGTCGAACTGTCCCCACGAACCGCACAGAAACCACTCTTCGTTGAACATGTATTCTGAATCGTCGGGATCGGATTGCAAAAACGACAGGTCGACGGTCTCTTTCGAGGCCGCTTTTCCCTTCGAACTCGACTGGACGCTCTCCAAGCCAAAGGCCCCAGAGCCGCCTGAATCACCCATCTGATCGTAGGTCAACCAACCCATAGGAGCGTTTTCTCCCACCAGACTCTGGGCTCGCGCCTTGGCAACTTCGCACTGCTCCTCATCTTGCTCTTCCGCGCGCCGTCTGTCCGATTTTAGTGTTCTCCATAAACCGGAGATGCGCTGGGCAAGACCTTTTTTGGAATAGACTTCTTGGTCGCCGCGGTCTTTGGCCGTGAGTCGAAGAAAGTCGGAATGGATCGCACCCTCTTCGGCCTCTTTGTCATCGACTTTCGAGACCTCCTCGAACAGGCGCATTTCGTGAATGCGGTTGGAAGAGTTACCGATGGTGACAATTTGACCTAGACCAATCATAGACTGATTCTAGTCTTTCTGCGTTACTATTGCTAGCGTCGAAGGCATCCACCAGCAGAGGCCGCCGCCAAGGCCGGGCTGGGGTCGGTATCGCTACGCGCGTCGAGGGAACTGGCAGGTCCACTCGAACGTCTCTTCATGAACCGATTTTCCAGTTTAGGATTGCACCGCAAAGAACTTCGTGCCTGGGCTATGTACGACTGGGCGAACTCCGCTTTCATCACCTCGGTGATCACCGTGTTTTACCCCGTCTACTTCGCTCAAACAGCCGCCAAAGGTCTGGAACCGGCCACGGTGACTGGACGTTACGCGATGGCCACCACCATCGCCCTGGCGGCCATCGCCCTGATCTCTCCCTTCCTAGGATTGCTGGCCGACCGCTATGCGATTCGTAAGCGAATGCTGGCCATCTTTTTGACTCTAGGCGTAGGATGTACGGCCGGGTTGGCATTGGTAGGACCAGGAGACTGGATGGCCGGCTTAGTGCTCTTCGGCTTGGCCAATATGGGCGCCTCGGGAAGTTTCGTCTTCTACGACTCCTTGCTACCCCACGTCGCCAAGCCCGAGGAGATCGACAAGGTGTCCTCGGCGGGATACGCGGCTGGCTACTTTGGCGGCGGAACCCTTTTGGCCATTAACGTTGCCTGGGTTCTTCAACCCGAATTTTTTGGGATGGGAACGGCGGAGAACGCTATGCGGTGGTCGTTCGCGAGTGTGGCGCTCTGGTGGGCCTGCTTTTCGATACCGCTTTTTCGCCACGTTGCCGAACCGCCGGCGAACAGTTCAGAAGATACCGGCGTGGGGGTTTTCGCGGGACTCCTGCAGACCATGAAAGAGCTGAGGCGTTATGACCAAGCGTTCTTGATGTTGTTGGCGTTTCTCATTTACAACGACGGCATCGGCACCATCATACGTATGACCAGTGTCTACGGGACTGAGATCGGGATCGGAATGTCCACCTTGATCAGTGCGATCTTGGTGGTGCAGTTTCTTGGCATACCGTGCACGTTCGCCTTCGCGGCCTTGGCTTCACGGATCGGCGCAAAGATGACCATCGCCATCACCATCGTCATCTACATGGTGATCACAGTGTTGGCCTATCGCATGACCACCTCAGCGGAGTTCTGGACGGTGGCTCTGCTCGTCGCGTGTGCTCAAGGCGGATGTCAGGCGCTGTCGCGTTCGCTGTTCGCGTCCATGATCCCCGAGGTCAGAAGTTCTGAATTCTTCGCCTTCTTCGCGGTGGCCGAAAAGTTCGCCGGAGTCTTGGGAACGGGCCTCTTTGCCGTCTTGGTGACGTACACCGGTTCCGGCCGGACAGCCGTGCTCAGTCTGGTGGTCTTCTTTTTGGTGGGCGGATTCCTCCTCAGTCGGGTGAGCGTGGAGAAGGGGCGTCGGCAAGCGCTTGGCCAACGAGATTCTCTGATGCCAAGCGAGGACTGAGGCCTAAAACGGGACAGGAGATTCGAGCCACCGGACGATTCCGTCTTTTGGGTGGGTGAATTCGAGCCGACAGGCATGAAGGGCCAGTCGACCCTGGGTTCCTTGACGCTGAGTGCCGTACAATCGGTCGCCTTGAATGGGACAACCCAACGACTCGGCCATATGAACTCTGAGTTGATGGCTTCTTCCGGTGAGCGGCCTCAGTTCGATGCGATGGGTCGTGGCGTCGAGGACCCGATACTCGGTGTGGGCAGGCTGACCTTGAGGATGGATTCGATAGGTCGGTCGCTTGTCGTTGTCTCGCAGGAGCGGACTGGTGATGCGGCCGAGGAGTTCGCGAGGCAGACCTTCTAGAAGCGCCTGATACATTTTGCTGATGGAACGCTTCTCGAACTGCCTTCTCAAGTGAGCCTGAGCCTCCGGAGTCTTTGCGAAGAGCACTAAGCCTGAGGTCTCGAAGTCCAGGCGGTGAACGGGAAGCACACTGTCTCTCTCTTGGCGAGAGCGCGAAAGTAGACTGTCTTGATTCCAAGAATGTCGACCGGGGGTGGTCAAGAGTCCGCTCGGCTTTTCCAAGGCGAGCACCTCATCGTCTTCGTAAACGACCTCCAGGGACGGGTTGGAAGCCCTGCGCAGCAGAGGGCCGAGCAGCGGTTGGCAGCGGGTTCGGCAGGCGGCATAGAATTGGCCCGCGATCCGGCCTCCCACCGAGGTCGGACCCCACCAGAATTCGGCCATCGCCAGAGGCTTGAGCCGCTGGCGTATCGCCCAAGCGAGAAGCTTAGGGGCGCAGCAGTCGCCGGTTCCCGTGGGAATTCCGGTGGAAAAGAGCGACTCCACCGAGCACCCAAGGTCGGTGGAGGCCGACTGGCAGAACGCCTGATGCATCTCTTGCTGGAGGTTGCGAGAGTGGGCTTTTCGCTCAGACCTAAGCGATCGAGAGTCTGCTTGCAGTCCCTGGAAATCGGCGCGCAGGGCCGAGAGCGCCTCCTCTCTTTGACGTCGAAAGTCCCGCCTCTCAAGGCTGTCTTGACGACTGAGAGCTTCGCACCTTAGGTCCGCTAAGGGGTCCTCCACTCGCATACGCCGCCGATCTTCGCGGTTTGCCTGATGGCGACTTTTCATGGCCGCTTCTGCAACGTTCCATTGTTCGCTTTGGGAGGGATAGCGATGAGACGCCAATTTTTGAGCGAGTTCACCAATTTGTGATTTCTTCTCGTCGAGGAGCTTGAGAGTCTCGACCTCTAAGGCGGTGACTTGACGCACATGGAAGGGCGGAGCCCAGCCTTCCAAATCCGCCTGGCCGTTCAGGAGACCAGAAAAAGCCTTCCCGTAGCCGAGACGTCCCTCTCTGTCTTGCACCACGAGGAGCCCAAACATTTTGCCTTCCTCAAGTCCAAGATCATCGAGTTCGGTCCTGAGACGCATGGAAAGCTTCTCGATGCCCAAGGTTCGCGGGAGACGCAACAGTTCGCCGGTGACAGGGCAGAGCCCGTCATACCAGGCGTTGGGCTCCTCTTCAAAGGGGGCCACGGACTCTGGCGCTAGGAGCGCGACCGGAACCTCCCTCAACCCGAAATCGCCCCTACTCATAGTCATGCACATCGCTTTTCATTCGAAATACGGCCCGGTATTGCGTGCTTCGAACCGATGCACCTGACTACAAGTAGGACCAATTCCTTTGTCAAGGGGGTCTCCGGTCGCGCTCCTAGAGCGTGAAAGCAAAGAGATGCTGGCGCTGAGTCAGTCGTCTCGCTCATGGGCGCGGCGTTCTCGACGACCCCCGCGGCTCCCTTCGAGGGGCTCCCGTAGCCTAGAGTAAGTCCATTGTACCGAAGAATTTAGTGCTTCCCAAAGCTTCTCAGTAAGGCGAAATGGTGTTAGGGAGAGGCCATCAGCCCACCATCAACGGGAACTGCGACACCGTTGATGTAGTTCGACTCGGGTCCGGCCAAAAAGGCGACCACGTCGGCCACTTCTTCTGCCGTTCCGAAACGGTGCATCGGGATACGGGCTTCCTTAGCGTGTCGCGCTTCGGCCATGTCCGGACGATCCCAAAGTTGCCGGCCCATGTCGGTCAGAATGATGGTGGGGCAAACGGCGTTGACGTGAATCTTGTGCGGACCCCATTCGACGGCCATGGTCCGGGTCAATTGGTTGAGGGCAGCTTTCGAGGCCGCGTAAGCCGAGAATCCCGGGGTGCCTAAGAAGGCGGCGACCGACGACACATTCACAATTTTGCCGCCTCCGTTCTCAATCATTCCGGGCACCAGAGCCTGCGCTAGGAGCATTGGAGCACGCAGATTCACGCCCATTAATGCATCCCAGCTTTGGGCGGTTTCTTCCAGCAGCGGTGTCTGATGGGCTACGCCCGCATTATTGACCAGAATCTGCCAGTGGGCAGCTTCGCATAGCGCCTGGGAGGCCGCATCCTTCACACCCTCAACGGTGGCCAGGTCGGCCTCGATGACAAGACATTGTCGACCGAGACTCCTGAGTTCTTCAGCGAGCGCCTCTAGTCCTGAGCGGCTGCGGGCCACCAGTCCCAGATCCGCGCCACCGGCTGCGAGTCGACGCGCCACGGCGGCCCCAATACCTCGAGAAGCCCCTGTAACCAATGCGCGATAGCCAGAAAGATTCATGTTTTGCACGTTCGGGAAATGGAGGGGGGAGCCTGCTATTCCGGACGGGATCCGTAAGCACAACAAGCTCACGAGCCGTCTACTCTTCTTCGGTGGCCACCGTTCCGGTCTGAGCGTCGTAATAGCAGGTTCCCTTGTAGGCTTCCATCAGCACAGCGTTCTTACACGGCATGAGAACGAACTTGAGCACGTAATGAGGGTGACGGGCGAAGCGGCTGACGTCGCTTTCGAGTCCCACTAAACCGTGTTCGTAGAGGTCATCGAGATTTTGGTCCGGGCCACCCATGTTTTGGTAATACAGTCGGGTCACTTCGCCGGTAGCGAACATGGTCAACTCTGTGATGCGGGCGCTGGCGAGCGCCACGGGGCGACTGACCAGGTGCTTGGAGCCGTCGTGGGCAAAAAAGCAGTGAGTTTCGAGCTTTCCCTCTTGATCGAAGCCTGGGGCTGCCTCGAGTATCTTGCGGCGGGTGACTTTATGGATGCGCAGGTACTCTTCTCCCAACTCCGCGTCTGGAAACTTCTCGGAGGCGGACTCGGGCTCCGCCAAGGACTCTAAGGCTCTTTGAAACTTGGGCCACTCCCGCATGTTCAGTCGTTGAGGACGCAAAGTGTCGCTCAATTGAAAACCGTCTCGAGCGGTGGCCGCTGGTTTTGGGCTTTCAGACTCACCCGAAGCGTTGGGATTCCGAAGGTCTACGTTGAAGCTGAAGCGGCGCATGAGGAAAACTTCGGCGGAAGGGACGGTCTTTCTTGCACCGTAAGGATCCCGCACAGAATCCTAAGTTCCCCAGGAGGTAGCACGATGCTAGCGACGGCAATTTCTATAGCTAAAGAGGCGGGAGTTCTTCTTCAACGAGGTCAGGTGGAGGGTTTCTCCCTTGACAGCAAGTCTTCTGCCATCGATCTCGTCACCGAGTGCGACCGCGCGGCCGAAACCTTGATCGTAGGGCGCCTGCGAGCGGCTTTCCCTGACCACGGGATCGTCGGGGAGGAAGGCAGTTCGTTCAACGGCACCAGCGACGAGGGCTTCCACTGGTACGTGGACCCCTTAGACGGCACCAACAACTTCGCCCACGGAATTCCCCATTTCGCGGTCTCCATGGGGCTCTTCCGCGGCGATGTTCCGATCTTGGCGGTGCTATGTGACCCCATGCGCGGCGACCTCTATCACGCCGAAAAAGGCAAAGGCGCCTATCGCAACGATGTCCGATTGAAGGTTTCCGAGGCGGCCACGGTGGGTGAATCGATTTTGGCTTCGGGATTTCCCTATGACCGTCATACGGACCCGGTGGACAACATCGCACAGATGGCTCTTTTTCTAAAGAAGTGCCAGGGGTTTCGTCGCTTTGGGGCGGCCGCCTTGGATTTGGCGTTGGTCGCCGCCGGCAGTTTAGACGGGTTCTGGGAGTTCAAGCTCTCGTCTTGGGATATCGCGGCTGGTGTGCTTCTCGTGACTGAGGCCGGAGGTCGAGTGACTCGAATCGACGGATCTCCCCTAGGTCACCTTACCGAACGGATCCACCTGGTGGCCAGTAACGGTTTGGTTCACCAAGAGATGCTCGACGTCTTACAGCCAAGCCTCACTCCTGCCCATTTGAAAACCGGGCCGCCGGTGCCCACCCCGCGGTGAAGCGTTCTCGTAGGGGTGACGACCGTCGGTTCGTTCAAAAAACCAATGTGCGCCATGCGGTGGCCGTTGAAGCGGCGAGACTCCTCTACTATCGTGAGTTCAAAGAGTACTTCCAAGCCAAGCGGGAGGCCGCTCGTCGGCAACAGACCACGGTTCTGCCCACCAACAGCGAGATCCATCAACAGCTTTTGATCCTGGCGGACAAAATCGAGGGGCCGGGGCGACTTCATCGACTGCGCGAAATGCGTGAAGTCGCTCTGAAGTTTATGACTCTGCTCGAGGAGTTTCAGCCTCGACTCATCGGCTCGACTTGGACGGGACACATCCGTCAAGGATCCGACGTAGATCTGCAGTTGCACGGTCGCAGCCTTGAGGCCGTCAAGAAGGCGCTCGAGGACGCTCATATCTCGTTCGAAGTGGAAGTCGTCAACAGCCGCAAGCAGGGCGAAGAACGACAGTTCGTCCATCTTCACGCCATCCACGAGACCGAACTTCAGGTGGAGATGACGCTTTACGAACCGGACCATCTCAAGGAGCATCTCATCTGCTCGATCACGGGAGGCGCCATGCCCCGGGCCACTTTGGGCGAGTTGCGCGAGAAGCTCTCAAAAGAGATCGATCCTAGGGCGGAGAATAGCGTGGCTCGGAAGTTGGAAGTCTCCCCGTGGTCGGACCACTTGGAGGCTCTCAACCTCGACTCCATCCTGCCGGTCTTCCCGGAACTCCTAGCTTGTCGGGGTGTCGCGCAGAACCATTTCCACCACAACGACGTGTACGACCACACGCTGGAAGTGGCAAACCTGGTGGTAGGTTTTCGGAGCAGCGAATTTCAAGAATTTGGGAGTCTAAGCGCCCCTCTCAAGGCGCACTTCGATAGGCCTTTCGCGCCCGGATGGATGCCCATGGCTCTCCTCATCTTGGCCGCGTTGTGTCACGATCTGGGCAAGACTTCCACCGTAAAGATTTATCCTTCTGGGCGTCTCCAGTTTCCCGGTCATGAACGCCAAAGCGCCACACTCAGTCGTCAAGTGTCCACGCGCTGGGAGCTCAAAGGCTCCGTCGAAGAGAGCTTAGTCCGCTTGGTATCCCACCACGGAGATGCGGTCCGATACCCTACCGTATTAGACTTGGCGCCCTCGAAGGTTCATCGTCTTTTCGCTGATCTTGGCGATCTGATGCCTGAACTGTTGCTGCTGTCGCTGGCCGACGTGCGGGCCGCCAGGGGGCCCTCTCAAACTCAGCATCGGCTTGACGCCCAATGGCTCTTTGTCAACGAAATGCTCGAAGAGTTTTTCGAACGCGGCTTTCTCCGGTTCCCGACGGTCCCCGTGTCGGCCACTGACCTCGACACAGAACTCGGCATCACTGATCCGAGTCTGCGCGAAAAACTCCTGAGACGCCTTACCGACGCCTACCTCGACGGGGAGTTTCAAGGGCGCGAAGATGGTCTCATGGTGGCCTCGGAGTTGGTCACCCTGGTGGCTTGGGATTGCGATTAGGTAAAGGAAAGCTCGTTACCGCACTGTTGCATAGGCCCCTAAAAGAGCTCTTGATAACTGCACAGCTCTCCTTGAACGGTGAAAACTGCGGTGATGGTGAGAGCTAGGGAGTGAGCGTTGGAGTATCGACGCTCCGTGACTCGGGTCAAGGAACCTTCGCGACGAATGAGGAGTTCGAAAAGTCGTCCTGGAGCGTTGTGACGAACTCCGACGGACTGAACTTCACCGTTATCGTTGAACATCGCCTGGCCATCGAAGGTGCCGACACAGAACCCCGGAAGCGCGGCCCCGCTAAGGGCAATATGGTTGAATTCGGGAGCCAGATCGAGTTCGGTATTGTCGACCATCTGCATGGCGTTCGCGATCTCGGTGGCCTTCTTCATCAGGTTCTCGGCTTTGTTCTGGAAAAGCGTATTTGGCATGTTTGTTCCTCTCTTCGGTACAAATGTACAATATACGAATGAGAGAGAGCAGGCGGTGTGTTGGCTCACAGTTGTTGATAACAAGTTGTAAACGTGGAGGCCTAAATCCGGAGGTGGATTCCAGCTGGATTCCACCTCCGGGCTCAGGCTTCTAAACTCTTCAAGAACTCCTCGAACTCCCAAAAGGTCTTGCCATCAATCGTGACGCTGGGACGCGCATTGGGTTCTTCCGCGTCAAGCATGCGAGCTTTGTATTTCAGCCCTCGGGCTTTGAGCGTCTCGAAGACGTCGTCGGCTTGGTCGTCGTCTTCCCAGTAGTAGATCTCGATCATTTTTCAGCACCTCCATGACGGGTTCTTGACGTCGCCCGCATTCCTTTTACGCGATCCAAAGTGGCTTGCAACTGTGCTATTGAGCGGCGCCTTCAGAGGTGTCAAAAGAGGGCGTTCGAAATATCTTGGATGACCGAGGACGAGAAGATGCGACGAGAACTCTGGCGACTGAGCTTGGACTCGGTTCTCCCGAACGCGTGTGAAAGTTGTAAGGGAGTCTTTGACGCAATCGAGCAGTTTTCTTGGCTGCCTTTATCGAGCGATGGCGAAATGGTCTGCGAGAGCACTGCCAGTTTTCACCTGATACAACTTGAGCTTCATAGCTCTAGTCGATTGTTCTCAGAAGTCTTTGATAGTCGGACCTCGTTGACCGAGGGGCTTTTTCAAGGAAAGTGCCCCGAGTGCGGACGTTGGTTCAAATATATGTATCAACCCAAAAGCGGCGACCCCGGCACCCTGAGCGTGGGCCGAAGTCACTCTTGGACTAAGCAGCCGAGTGCCCGCGAAGCGGTGCCGCCGGAGGCTCTTAAACTCCACCCTAAGCCTCAGGTCAAGACTCTTTCCACACCCGACACCGTCGCGGTCATAGAGCGGACGGTGACGTCGTCGACTGAAAGAGAGGCGCACTATAGCAACGCCCTCGCGGGACCTCCGCCAGGCAGTCGTTGGTCTGAGGGGATCGACCACCGATGGACCGTTCATTGGGACGACAACGTGTCTTTTGAGAAGATCCGAATGGCTCCAGAAACGGTGTGGGTCCAGACGCATCGCCCCGCCGCCGAGAGATTTCGCCCGGACGTGACGGTGTTCCACCACGACACAGGCGACACTCTCAACCAGTGGCAGAACGTGGAGTTATTGGCGCTCAATGCGAACGTCGCTCTCATCCTCAAGAAGAGCGGCTCCAATGGTCTTGTGGGTCTCGACAGCTACAGCGGGAAGCGCCTCTGGGAACTTGAGGAGCGCTGGTGTCGAGGGAGCCTGTCAGCAGACGCCGTTGTCGTCGCGTGCCCCGACGGAGGCCACCTCGTCAGTGCTCCGCTCTTAGATGCCGGTCGTCGGTTAGGCGAGTGGAGGAATCTCAGCGAGCCCGGGGAGTGGAAGGTGGAGAGCGTCAGTTCTTGGGGTACCTTTTGGGTGATCAACTACCGTGGGCCCGGGCGTCGATTCGAGGTCCGAAATCCCGTGGATCTTTCTGTCCTATGGTCTGGAGTCTGTGCTTCCTATGAACAAGTTTATGTTACCCCCGACCCGCACGGGTGGGTCGTTCAGCGCGACCGAGACTTTCAGGTCTATGATCACGAAGCGCGATGCGTCCACGAATTTTCAGGACCAGAACTTATCTCCATGGGGCCTCGATTCATCGTTGGGCAGTATCCCATGGGCGAAGGAAGCCTTTGGGGATGTGCAGAGCCGGGGCTCGTCGCCTACAACCGATGGAGCGGCGTCCAAGTCCCACTTCCCCGCGAAGCTTTCCAGCAACGACGCTGCTACGGGGTGTCGGGCGATGTCCTTTGGTGCGTTTGTGAGAACGAAACGGTCCTGCGCGGGTATGATCTTTCGGGGGGCCGGGTTGTGAAAGAGTTCAAGCCCCTGCCTCTGCCGGAAGCTCAGCGTCGTCGGGGCGGCATCCAGGCCATTCGGGTCTACGGGAAGAGCCTGTATGTGCCCTCGAAGGCTGGCTCTTTGATGAAGTTCGGTCCCCCAACCTAAACCGTAGTGTGATGGGAATACGTGACCCTTCTCCAGCCACAGGCGAAGGCCGCTCGAAGTGAGAAGGGGCCGCACATGTCTTATGGGATCGTTTTTCAATCTATCGCTTCAACGCCTGCCGCCGCCGACCTTGAGGCGCTATCGCATATGGCGCGACTCACCTTCGCCGACACCTTTCGTCACTACAGCGAGGCGGATCTGAACTCCTACCTGGATTCGGCCCTCAGTCCGTCGGCTCTGGCACGCGACCTCAACCAACCCAGGACCCGCTATACTTTCGTTGAGTTGGATGGCCGGCGGGTGGGCTATCTGAAATGGATCGCGGAGTCGACGCAGTATCTCCAGCACCTCGCCTCGCCCCCTGACAACTCTTTCTGTTTGGAGCGATTCTATTTTCTCCCCGAGTTCTGCGGGCGCGGACTGGCCGCGGTGGCTCTCGCCTACGTGGAAAGCTTCGCCAAGCACGAAGCCAAGGCCGACTACCTTCACTTGAGCGTGTGGGAGAAGAACTATCGGGCCCAACGGTTCTACCAGAAACACGGCTATCGCACCTTAGTCTCGTTCGAGTACCCGGTAGGAGACAGCGTTGACCATGAGTTTCTTTATGGGAAGAAGTTGTAGAGGCCCGTCACCCTAACACTTTTAACCCCACTCCATCCCACCCCGGAAAGAGCGCCTGTCCGGTCTTAATGCCTAGGTGTGGCCCGGCAACGCCGGCGAAAGCGGCACGAAAGTCGGTGGTGACGGGGAGGTCTCGTCCCTCTTCAAGGGCATCGGGCTCCAGGGACTTGATCAGACCCAAGACTTGGCCGCCTTTGACGGATTCCCCTAACACGAACATACAAGATGCCCGTCCGTGGTCGGTGCCGCCGGAACCATTTTGAGCTACGGTTCGGCCAAACTCAGTCATGGTCATCAACACCACGTCGGACTGTCTGCTGCCGAGATCGACCCAGAACGCGGCCATGGACTGAGCCAGGTCTGAGGCGCGTTGAGCGAAGATCCCTCTGGCTTGGCCTTGACCGCGATGAGTGTCCCAACCGTTCGATTCGGCGAAAGCGATCTCCAAGCCCACGTCGTTCTTGATCAAGAAGGCGATCTGACGCAGGGAATGCCCTAGAACCGAGTTCGGGTACTCGACTTTGGCGTCGGAACGGTAGTCGGCGTACCGTTTAGCCGACAACAGATCCATAGCTTCAAACGCTTCACCTCCGGTCCGATGGAGTGCCTTTTGAGTGGCCTCCTGGTAGAGAGATTCCAAACTTTGATTAGCATTTTGGCTTCCCTTCAGACGAAACTCTTCCAAGGACGAAATGGCTAAACTCGGTTCGTCTCCGTAGAGGGATTTGGGTAAGGCTTGAGTGAGTGCCACAGAGCGAAATGGCGTGGCGACGTCCTCGTGGCCGAGCAGGCCCGATGCTCGGTTGAGCCAACCTGACGCAGTCCCTTTTCTGCCGGGGGTGCCTGTTTCCATGTAGTCTTGAGCGTCGAAATGGCTGCGTGTTGTGTTGGGAGACCCCACGCCATGGAGAATGGCTAACTGACCCTGGGAAAAGAGCGGATGCAAGGGAGAAAAGCTGGGATGAAGTCCGAACCGGTCGTCCAATCTGAGTAAGCTCCCGTCGCCTTTCGGGGGGAGATGTAGCATGGGTCGAGCTTTGGCTAAGAACGTATCCCCAAAGGGTTGAACGGCCATCAATCCGTCCATGGCTCCGCGCTGAAAGATGGCGACCAGAGTCTTTTTCTTGCCCGCCAATCCCTGGGCCTGAGCGGCTCGAGTCATGAACAGCGGGGTGCCGCCCCAGCCTAAAGACAGGACGGCGAGGGCTCCGCCCTTGAGGAAGGCGCGTCGACTCCAAGACATAGTAGATTCTCCTTTTCTTTCGTGATGCGGCGCTGGGCTGTGAGTTATCGTCGTTGAAAGTCTGGCGACCCCAGAATGAGGCCGACCATGGTCGCTGATTTTTTGTCGCTCGGAGTGAGTTTCATGCGTTGCGGTTTGATGTCGGGAAGTTGCCCTCCTAAGTTCCCTTTTCCAGTGGGACGCCCCGGACGTTCAATGTCGAGATCGGCAGCCTGAGTCAGCAGGGGTTTGAGCCTTTCCACCACTGGACCGACGTCCCAACCCGCGGGCAAGAGACGGATGGCGGTCTCCTCTAATCTTTCAAGGTTGGGAAGGTTGTAAGAGAAACCCAGGACGTTACCGCCGCTAGCCTGTAGCCCGAAGTTCATGCGTTGCAGAACCGTCCCGGAACTGATCCAGAATTCGGCCTTGTCGGGAAAACCGGTTGGGGCTTGATAGTCGTAGAGCGGTTGCCCCATATCCATAAGCCATCCGTAGACTTGCCGAGTGGGCTCGAGATCCGCTTCGAGAATCCGTGCGGCGCTCAGCAGCAGTTCCAGAGGACTCTTGATCTTGGTGCCGCGTTGAGACTTGACCCAAAACTCGTCGGAGTTAACTACGGCGCGGACCATCGCTTTACTGTCCCCTTGAGATTTCAGAAAGACGCCGCTGAGCATCTCGACCGTTTGGTCGCTGGGGCTGTCGCTGATGAAGCGTATCGCGAATTTTCTGGCCAGGTGCTGCGCTGTGCTGGGATGGACGGCCAGCAAGTCTAACAGTCGCTCCCCTTCTTCCTTCCCCCCGCCGGCGGCGAAGTTCTGGCTCAGAACGGTCTTCGACTGGGCATCGTGCAGGGGAGCGGCGAAGAGGAAGTCCCCCTCGCGCTGGGCGCCGGATTTCAGCTCGCGGCTCAAGAAAGGTTCCATCTTAAGGCGCTCATAGGGGACCGCGGTCCAACCGGTAAGGACTCGCGCGGCTTCCGTGACATCAGTTTGACTGTAGCCGCCATCCACCCCCAGAGTATGGAGTTCCATCAGTTCCCGAGCATAGTTTTCGTTGAGGCCTTTCTTACGCTTCTGCAAGCGTTGCATGGCTTTGGGGTTGGCCTCCATGGACAGGCCCGCTTCCACGCCCATCTCGGTCGTGGTGAGGGCCTCGGCTCCGGCGGTGGAGGTGGCGTTGTCGAGATACCAGAGCATGGCGGGGTGCTTCGCGGTCGCTTCTAGTAAGGTCCGGAACGAGCCCAGTGCGTTGGGACGCAAGGCATCCCGCTCGTAGCTTAAAAGATAAGGACGAGCTCGAGTGTTAGAAAATGCGACATTGAAATGGTTGAACCAAAACTCCGTCAAGACTTCCTTCACCTGAGACTCGCTGTAAAGCCCGTGGTAGAGTTTTTGGGCGAATAGGGTGCTGCTCAGTTCCTTGAAGGGCCGGTACCCCAGTTCGGCTCGGCGCTCGTCGAGAGCCCTACCATTCTCAAGGGGCTCCTCATCGGGTGCTATTTCCTTGATGCGTCGCTTGAGCTGATTCTGATTGGGATAAGCGGCGATGATGCCTTCATTGTCTAGGCGGTAGGCCTCAGGCAGTTTTTCGAGTTTGTCGGCCAGCAGTTGATCGGGGAATTCGTCTTGGAGTTGCTCTTCCAACCAGTCTTCTAGACCGCGCCGGGCCACCGCTTCCACTTCCCCGGGTCGCGCTCCAAAGGTCGTGCGCGACAGCAGATGGGCGGCCGCCTCCTGAGCGCTCCAGCCGTGCTTGGCAAAGGGCAGTTCCGCCCATAAGGGGGGCGCCTGTAGGAAAAAGCAGGTCAGTCCGGCGAGAACCGACGTTCGTGTCAAGTTGAGCATGAGAAACCCCTCGCTGGGAACATTCTATCGCAGCAATCTGAACTCTTCTTGTTCAAAGCCTAAGGAGAACCTGAAACTCGGCGCTAGAACTCCAGCCGAGTGTCTCTTTTAGGGAAGAAGGTCTTGAGAACGTCTCCCACGCGCAGGCTCCACGCGTGTTCATCATGAGTCGCACCTTCGACTTCGCTATAGAAAAGATCGTCCTGGAGTCGATAGCCCTGATAGACTAAGACGGCGCGCAGCGTACGCATATCGTCGACGAGGTCGGACACGCCGTTCCCGTTGCTGTCGTCGTCACTCTCCATGGTGCCGCAATCGAGCCATAGGCGGGGACGATTGGTAAGCGGGGGGCCACCGGCGAGCCCGGTGATGAAGTTCTTTTGGCCCCACCACAAGGAAGGTGAGAGACAGCCGATGGCACCGAACACCGCGGGTTGGCTGAGCCCTAAGAAGAGCGAGACGAGTCCTCCGAGACTGGAGCCGATGACGGCACGGTCTTCGATGTGATGCGAAATGGGATAGGTCGCTTCGAGAAACGGCAGAAGTTCATCCGTGATGAAGGTTCGATAGATTTCGGCTCCGCCGCCCCCATTCTCAGGATCGGGAAACGGCGTGTATTCTAGGATCCTATTTTCACTGTTGTAGACGGCTACCAAGATGACCGGTCGAAGTTGCTGTTCAATGATCATGCGCTCCGCTGTTTCGTCCACGCCCCATTCGACCCCGAAGACCGCGGTCGCCGAGTCGAAAACGTTCTGGCCGTCTTGCAGAATACCGAGGGGATATGTGAAGTTGTCTTTCTCGCTGAAGCCCGGTGGGAGATAGACAAGAATCTCTCGTGACCCAAAGATCCGTGAAGGAACCAGGTGACGGCGAATGTCGCCGGTTAAGGCGCTCTTCGGTCGTTTTTCTGGCGCTTTGAGGTATGGTCGAAGAGACGTGTTCCCATAACAAGGGAGATAGCGGTCCTTCATGATAAAGGCTACCAGATCTTCACGCGGTCCGACGGAGCGAGGTACATCCCGTCGCCCTCTTTGACCCCGAAGGCTTGATAGAACGGGTCCACTTGCTTGAGCGGTCCCAGTACTCGGTATTCAGCGGGCGAATGCGGGTCGGAAAGGAGACGAGAGCGCAGGGCGTCTTCCCGGATTTTTCCGCGCCAGACTTGGGCCCAACCCATATAAAAACGCTGAGGACCTGTAAAGCCGTCGATGACGGGAGCCTCCTTGCCGTCGAGTGAGCGGAGATAAGCTCGGTAGCCGATGGTGACCCCGGCCAAGTCGCCGATGTTCTCTCCTAGAGTGAGGCGTCCGTTGACGGTCATCCCTTCGATAGGCGAATAGCTGTCGTAATGAGCGGCCAACTGGTTGCCCAGCGCGTCGAAGGCGTTGCGATCCCCTTCGCTCCACCAGTCACGCAGATTGCCACCACCGTCATACTTCGAGCCTTGGTCATCAAAGCCGTGCCCGATCTCGTGACCGATCACGCCCCCGATACCGCCGTAGTTCACCGCGTCATCGGCTTCCAAACTGAAAAATGGAGGCTGTAGGATGGCGGCCGGAAAGACGATTTCGTTCCTGGTAGGACTGTAATAAGCATTGATCGTCTGAGGCGTCATGCTCCAATCGGTCGGGTCCACGGGTTTGCCCGCCCGCGCCATATCGTAATCGAGTTCAAACTCGGCTGAGCGTTTCTTGTTGCCGACGAAATCGTCGGCGGTGATGGTGAGTTGGGAGTAGTCGCGCCACTTGTCTGGGTAGCCGATCTTGGGCTTGAAACTGCTCAGCTTGGCTAGCGCCTTAGTCTTGGTTTCATCCGACATCCAGGTCAGTTCTTGAATGCTCTCGGCGTAAGCCGCGATCAGGTTTTTCACGAGCTTTTCCATGCGCTTCTTGGCTTGAGGGCTAAAGTGACGGGCGACGTATTCCTGGCCCAAGACTTCCCCTAGGGCCGCACTGGTGGTGTTGACGCCGCGCTTCCAGCGCGGTTCTTGCTCTGGAGTGCCGTTGACGGTGGTGTCGTGGAAGCCGAAGTGAAGGTTGACGTAGGCGCTCGACAGTGACGGCGCGTAGCTGTCCAGGACTCGAAAGGCCATGTAGTCCTTCCACGTTTGAACGTCGGTCCGGGAGAACAACTCCCCAAAACTCTCAAAATAGGGAAAATTCCTTACAATCATCTCGTTGACATGGCCGGCACCGGCGGCCTTGGCATAGAGCGGCCAGTTGAAGTCAGCGAAAAGCTTCTGGACTTCTGCGACTTGTCGTTTATTGTAGTTCTTCTCGGCGTCGCGGCTCTCCACTTTGGACATTTGGAGTTTAGCAATTTCGGTTTCTAGGGCCAGGATTCGCTCCGCGGCTTTGTCGGCGTCCGGATAGTTGGCTTCAGAGAGAAGTTGACCGGCGTAAGTCTTGAGTGCGGCGCGAATGGACTGAAACTTCGCGTCGTCTTTGAGGTAGTAATCCCGATCCGGCAGGCTCAGCCCACTTTGGCTGAGCCAGAAGCCGTAGATACCGGGGTTCTTGGCGTCCGGATAGATGTAGAATCCAAAGGGGTTGGAAACTCCGAGTGTTTCCAGATGCCCCATGGCCTGGGCTATACCGTCACGGTCTTTGACCTTGGCGATGGCGTCAAGGTCTAGAGCGATCGGACTCAAGCCCAGCGATTCTATGCGCTTCTCATCCATGAAGCTGGCATACATATCGCCCAGTTTTCGGGGATTACTTCCCGCAGCGGCCTTCTCTTCGGCCGCGCTGAAGATGATGGCTTTGAGATGCTCTTTGGTCTGATCGTCAAGCAGGTTGAACATACCGTAACGTGACTTGTCGGCTGGAATCTCGGTGTTTTTGAGCCATGTTCCGTTGACGTACTGAAAAAAATCGTCTTGTGGGCGAACCGAAGCGTCCACCGCGCTGGTGTCGATGCCAGAGACAGGCTGTCTCGTGAGAGCGGCCGCCCCAACGGGGGAGCCCGTGTCCTGGGCCTTGGCAGGTTCTTTGGCCTGGGTTGAAGTGGCGACGGCGGCCAAAAGCCCCAGCGTGATGATAGCTTTACGAAATTTCATGGATCAGACTCCTCGGTGTTTTTGCTGCGCGCGCGAGGCACGAGAAAGGTGGGAGCGCTCTTCTCTTCGTGACAGGCTCTAGCCTCTGTGGCAAACAAGACCTCTGGTTCTCTTCTACTTAATTCGCCAAACATCGCATGTCGCAGATTTAACATCTTGGTCCATTTCATTCACATTCTGGCAACATCGGCAACATGGAATTAACATTCATGCCCCTCTTTCATCTCTCGGTTGGTTTATAATTGGGTTAAGACTTTCTTACAAGGAGACGCGAAAAATTATGGCACTCAACATGATGTCTATGTTAGGTGGGGGCTTCCCCGGAATGGGTGGCTGCCAGTGTAGTGGTGGCAACCAAGGAATGGGAATGATGGGCGGCGGCAACCCCATGCAGATGCAGATGCAGCAGATGATGATGCAGATGATGCAGATGATGATGACGCTGATGATGGGCAACATGGGTAACATGGGCGGAATGCAGATGGGCATGCCCAATTTTGGTGGCGGCGGCGCACCTGGGATGGGCGGGATG
>JBBKWP010000211.1:0-10021 GCA_037968995.1 Candidatus Xenobia bacterium | reverse complement strand
AGAGAAGGGCAAGGGGGTTCACCGCTTCAACCGTGCCGCCGGAGAGATGGCTCACGATTCCTTCTTCAACGCCACTTCGGTGATCCGCCGAGTCTGTGGGGAGAACCTGAACGACTATGATGTCCACGTCAATGTGATCGGAGGCGGAAAGGTGGATGGACCCAGCGCCGGACTGGCGGTTGTCACGGCGATCGTGAGTTCACTGAGGAACAAACCGGTCCCCGGCGACATCGCGATGACCGGCGAGATCTCTTTGCACGGAAAGGTGAAACCTGTCGGAGGAGTGGTGGAGAAACTTTATGGGGCCCAACAAGCCGACATCCGCCAAGTCTTCATTCCTCAGGCCAACGCCGCCGAAGTGGAAGATCTTTTCCCCGATATGGACGTAGTTCCCGTGGCCCGGATCGAGGACGCTTTCGAAAAGCTCTGGGGTGATTTTTTAGGGAGTCCTGATGAAGGGACTTAACTTCTCCCAGGCACAAGACGACGATCTCAGTCAACTGCACATTCCGCCTCACAACATCGAAGCGGAACAAGCCTGTCTCGGCTCTTGCCTGATCGATAACGAGGCGCTCGACCGCATTTCCGAGGTCATCACCGGCTCGGACGACTTCTATCGCGATGCCCACCGAGAGATCTATGAAGCGATGATTCGCTTAGCGGAGCGCAACTACAATATCGACCTGATCACCGTTTGCAACACCCTGCGGGACATCGGAAAGCTCGATCTCGTAGGCGGGGCCGCTTACTTAGATTCCATGGTGACCATGGTCGGCAGTTCCGCCCACGTTCACACTTACGCTAGGATCGTTAGCGATCGGGCCACGGAACGACGCCTCCAGTTGGCTGGGCAGCAGATTCAACGCATAGCGTCCGACGGCGAAGTGCCGGAAGTCGCGGACAAGGTGGATAAAGCCGAGGAGTTGGTGTTCTCGGTTGCCGACCGACGCAAGGCTCAGCAGTTGGTTCATCTCAAGCCGATCCTCGCCAAAGCTTTTGACGACCTGCACGAGCGGGCGCAACGCAAAGAGCAGATCACCGGGGTGCCCACCGGATTCGCTGAACTCGACGCTTTGACCGCCGGCTTCCAGCGACAGAACTTAATCATCGTGGCGGCCCGTCCTTCGATGGGAAAGACGGCGTTGTGTCTGTCGATCGCCATCAATGCCATTCTGCACAAAACGAAGCCCTCCACCGTGGCCATTTTTAGTTTGGAGATGGGGGCCGCGGAACTCGCCCAGCGTGTGCTCTGCTCCGTGGCTCGAGTGAACGCTCAGGACGTACGAACGGGGCGGATGCGCGAAGAAGATTGGCAGGCCGTCACTCGCGCTATGAACAGTTTGAACGAAGCACCGCTTTACATTGACGACACCGCCGCTATTACGCCATTAGAAATGAAAGCCAAATGCCGGCGCTTGCAAAAGCGCCACGGTCTAGACATGGTCATCATTGACTATCTCCAGTTGATGCGGGGTGGCGGTAAGATTGAAAACCGCGCTCAGGAGATCTCCGCAATCTCTCGCCAGTTAAAAATGTTGTCCAAGGAGCTAAACATTCCGGTGGTGGCCTTGAGTCAGGTTGGGCGTGGGGTAGAGCAGCGTCAGGATAAACGGCCGGGGCTTGCCGACCTGCGGGAGTCGGGGGCTATCGAGCAAGATGCCGACGTGGTGGCCTTCATTTATCGAGACGAATATTATCACCCTCAGACGGAGGACGTCGGGATCGCCGAGGTTATCATCGGGAAGCAGCGCAACGGTCCCATCGGAAATGTACGTTTATCGTTCGTGAAACGTTTCGCGGCTTTTGAGAATCTTGAAGAGGCGCGAGAGGCCCCTCAGGCGGCCAGTCGTATGCGCCCTCCCGATGATGGCTTTGAGATTCTCGACGACATTGGCGAATTTCCCATCTAGAGTTTTAGAGGCGGTAGGCCCAATCGGGGTTTTACTACAAAACTCGCGAGTCAGAAACTTATTTGCAGTCAAGTCCTTAACTTAACAGGGAAACTCAGTCGGAGAAAAAAGTTCAAGTTAATGGAAAGGTTGTGCTCAGATGAATAAAGGTTGGATTCTCGGACTCATACTACTTGGCGCCAGCATGGCACCGGTTACCGCCCAACAGCCGGTAGATGTGGCCGTCGTGATCAATGGACAGACTCTCGACAGCGAGAATCCGCCTCGTATGGTTGACGGGCGGATTTTGATTCCTTTGCGGGCTGTCTTCAATGCTTTGGGCGCCACCGTTAAGTACGAAAATAAGATCATTGAAGGACGTAGAGGAGATAAGTCGGTGATTCTGTCGCCCGGACAGCCCACCGCCAAGATCAACGGGAAAGACGTGGAACTCGACGTACCCCCCATGCTGATCGATAAAGTTACCTATGTCCCGCTAAGATTTGTCGCTTCGGCCTTGGGTGATGACGTGAAATATGATGCGGCGGCCAAGACCATCATTGTTTCGCCTTCCGAGCCGATCGCAGAAAGCACCGTTCCGCTCGATCGGGTCGATGTCTTAAAAATCGCACTCAAGCGACTCGTGGTCGGAAATCAGGGCGCGATCTTAAAAGTCTGGACGCCGACCATGGACGAGGTCGCGTACTATCGAGGGCTCGACGATCGCGCTACCGCACCGTATAGCGAGATCGACCAGGACTCCATGCTAGGAACGCTGGGCTTCAAGAATACGGTAGAGGCCACCGCCATCGAGGTGATGGACGCCTACACGAAGCTTCCGAAGCGTGAGGCTGTCGCCTACCTTGGGTTTCTCCACTCGATCCCTGATCAGTCCCCTCTTGACCCGCCCGACCACGTGGACGAAGCGATGAAAAAATTCTTGATCTCGACCCTTAAGGAAGACAAGGATGTAGTGATTCGGCGCCAAGCCTGTTTGGCATTAGCCGTGAGTGACAAAATTGACCAAGAAATCCTGGACGCCGTCATGGAGTTCTATGCTGGGAGCGAGAACCTCTGGGAAACCTTCCCGGTCCAAATGTTCTTCCAGTTTCAAGCCAAGAGCATCCGTACTATGCCGAACCTAGCCCAGGTTCGGGAACGTGTCGCGGCAGTCAATTCACTTTACACTCCAGCCGCGCTGCGTTTTCTCGACGGGGAAAAAGAGTAGCGGCGCCAGCCGGCAGTCGGGCCTATAAAACAGAAGAGCCTCATGGAATCCCATGAGGCTCTTTTGTTTTTCAGGCTCGGGATGCAACCATGGAAATGTTCCCTACTACGGTCCCTGCTTGAGCGGCTGATCTTTGCCGTTGACTCGGATGGTTGTGGGGGCTACGCCATCTATCTGTAGGTCGCTGCTTCCGGTCTTGACGACCATGTCGTCACCCAACGATTTCGGTCGATACATCTTAAAGCTGTCGGGAAGCTTTACGCGGTCCCGTTCAAAATACGCCGCGTTCATCGGGGTGTTTCGATAAACGGTGTCGTTCATGCTCCGCATATTCCATTGGGCGTCGCTGGAGTCGAGTACGGAGATAGAGACATCGTCAGCGGGCTTCTCTTTTTTTTCCGGGCGACGGCTCTGACCTTGGGCGGAGAGCGTCAAGCAGCCCACCACGACCAGACAGGCTGCCAGGCGTCGTGGGAGAGACAGTGAAGCTTTATTCATTGTACTGTTTTGAGAGTCTGGGAATGACTCTTTTCCTTTCTTACTTGGCGCGCGTGGTTGAGTAGGTTCGCGAGCGTTTGCCCCTGCTCGACGGCATCGGCGAGAGCGTTGTGGAGATTTGGGTTCTTCCCAAATTCTATGCCGGCTTTTTTCATCAGATTTCGCAGGGCGTTGCGATGACAACAGAACAGTCCCATACCGAAGGATGGAATGTCGAACGCGCTCCACCCGATGGGATTGTCTCCCGTGAAGTATTGAAGGTACCAACCGACATACGGAGAGTCGAAAGACGAAGGCCAGGCTGCGGGAACCACCTTCTTGAAACGCTTCTGCAAGCCTCTGAAGTAGAGGGAAAAGTCTTCCATGACGGCACCGGGGTCACGACCTTTCTCGATCAGGTAGTCGCGGGTCAGACCGTGGATGTTGGTGGCTGCCTCCAACTCATCGGCCCCATCGAGCGGTCTGAGTTCTTCGTAGAAATCAAGTTCTTCGTCTACCCACCACTTGCCGTCTTTGTCGGATCGCACGACGACGGCTCCGATGGAGACCAAGGAAAATAGACCGGGAAAGGGGCCGGACGCTTCAACGTCAAGACTGAGGTATACCATATCGGTTCCAGTTTACCATAACTGGAGTAAGGGCCTGTCAGCAATTAGCGCGAAAAGCTGATCGATGACAGGGCTTGGGAAAGGTTTTTCTAGGTTTGCCGAAAAAACTCCGACAGCGGTTTTGACCGAACGTGAGGAGATATTATGAAGATCATTGTGGAGAGATTCGATGCCACAGCTCAACCGGGTGAATTGGTTGTCCTGGTTGGCGACCCTTATCAGAGGTTCGTGGGGAACCTCGATGACGACCTTGAAGAGAAGTTTGCCCAATACAGCGAAGGCTTCGCGGCAGGCGCTCTCAAGCGGGAGGTCTCCTTCTCATTAATGTGCAAGGCGTCGGACGAACTTCGCGACTTTCTTTATTTTCATTCTTCCACCGAGAAAGGTTTCACGGCGGTCGAGAACCTCAAGACCTTTGTCAGTCGCGCGCTTCGTTTGGCCGCGGACACCGGTAGGCAGCGTGTGGGAGTAAATCTGCGCGGCCCGGACGGAGATGGTTTGATCGAGCAGTTGACCGAAGGGGCGGTCGTCGGAACCTTCGCGTTTTCAGAGTTCCTTAAAGACAAGACTGATCGCTTCGCGAATATGGAGTTGGTCCTCTATATGCCGATTCCCATTGTGGAAAGTGGGACTTCCGAGGCACTCGCGGATGCGCCAACCGAGATCGAGCCAAGTGATGAACAAGTCGTAGAGGTGTCAGAGTCCCTGGCTGAAGAGACCAGTGCCGAGGCGGAGGTCAGCGCCAGCGTGGCCGACCTTGAAAGTGCCGAGGCAGGCGCTGAGACCGCGACGACGCCAGATGACCCCTTCGCACCCGAAGCCGTCGCCGCCAAAGAGGCGAAGACCGAGGGCACAGAGACGTCATCAGAGGACACCGAAACCCAGGCAGAAAGCTCCGAATCTGAAGCCGAGCCGGAACCAGAGATTGATGACAGCCCTGAAGACGCTGCCCCTGAGGTCAAAACTTCTGAGCCCAGTGAAGAAGAGATTGACGCCTGGCGGGCCCGCGATGAGTCGGCTGTCCTGGTCGGTCAGACCTTTGGCGACGGCGTGAACCTCGCCCGCGCACTGATCGCTCGACCCGCTTCGGTCTGCACTCCGGCCTACCTCGCTAAATCCGGTGAGGAGATCGCGAAACGTCACGGTTTCGCCTATCAAGCTTTCGGGCCTACCGAACTCAAGAAGCACGGATTCGTGGGACACGTCGCTGTAGGCGGTGGATCAGCGAATCCCCCCAGAATGTTCGAAATGACGTATGAACCCGCGACGCCATCGGATACCCACTTGGTTTTGGTCGGAAAAGGTGTAACCTTCGACTCCGGAGGGATCAGTATCAAAGGTGCCGACAAGATGCACTTGATGGTGGGCGATATGTCGGGTGCGGCCGCTGTGCTCGGGACCATGGAGATTCTAGGTCGGCTGAAGCCGACCATCAAGGTGACCGCCATTGTGGTTTCGGCGGAAAATGCCCCTGACGGGAAGAGTTTTCGCCCCGGAGACATTTTGAAGTACAAGAACGGCGTCTCGGTGCACGTCGAGAACACGGACGCAGAAGGACGACTTTTGCTGGCCGACGGTCTCATTAGGGCGGGGGAACTCGGCGCGACTCACGTGATCGACATCGCCACCTTGACGGGCTCGTGTGTTCGGGCCTTAGGCTCATCGTTTACAGGCGTAATGGGAGCCAATCGAAAAATGGTCAACGCCGTTACTCGGGCCGGCGGAAATCATGGGGAATCGTACTGGAGACTGCCGCTTCCGGTCGAGTACAAGGCGCTGTTGAAGACGATCCACGCGGATCTCAATAATATTGGCGGACCAGACGCCGGCGCGACCACCGCGGGGCTCTTTCTGCAGGAATTCGTGCCCGCGAGAACCCCCTGGGTTCATCTCGATATCGCCGGCACGTTCTGGAAGATGAAACCTTGGAAATATTACCAGGAAGGTCCTAGTGGGACCGGCGTTAAGACACTCGCGGATCTCGCGCTACGCTGGCACGAGCATTTCTCGTAGGAAATCGACGGTGGGGAAGTGGACAGTCTCGATAGGGGATACGGGGTAGACGACGACGTTCAAAGCGTTTCTCGAAGCCCCGAAGGTATCGAAAAAGCGCGACAGGCCAAGGAGTTGCTCCGCAAGGGTGATTGGTTGGGCGCTCTCGCTATTTATCGAGAACTGACCGCAACCTTTCCCTACGATCTTGAATTGAGACGACACGTCCTGATCAGCGCCTTCAAGCGCCAGGATTACGAAGAAGTTCTTAGGCAAAGCCTCGACTTGGCGGAGATCTCATTCTCCGAGGGCGATTCACATTCGGGACTAGAACGATACTCGGAAATCCTCAGGCTCCCGGAACTCGTGGCGGGCGAGCACGGAACCGAGGTGGCCGAGGGCGTGGCGGAGTTGGTGGAACCGCTCAAGGCCGACATCTATTTCGTGTTTGGCGACCACTACCTTGCCATCGGACAAGCTGACTTGGCGCTCCAGTATTTTGACGTCAGTGAGCGCCAGCAGTCGGGTCGTTGGGAAACTCACTGGGGCCGCGGGCAAGCTCTCCTCTTAAAAGGCGACAAAAAGGAGGCCATCCGTTCTCTGTATCAGAGCATCCAAGTCGGCCCGAACGATGCTGCCTCGGCCTACGAACTGCTCGGTGAAGTGTTGATGGCGGAGGGGCGGGAGTTACCGGGGTTAAGGAAATATTTCGCCCGGGCCTCAGCGATCTTCGAGGCCTACGCGTGCTATGAAGATGCCCGGCGAGTTGCCTATCGCTGGCTTGGGTTTGACTCCCAGGACCGTGAGATGGCCGACCGAGTTCGGCTCATGACACAAATGATCCACACCGAATAAAAAATGAAGGAATTTCATAGGGAGGTTCATGCCGTGTGCGAAGGTGTGGGGCATGGACATTCTAGACGCTGTCATCCTCGGAATCGTCGAGGGAATCACTGAGTTTCTCCCGGTGAGTTCCACCGGTCACCTGCTGGTCACAGAGCGCGCCCTCGGGATCGCAGCCACTCCGGCCGCCAACGCTTACGCCATCGTCATTCAGATTGGTGCTATTCTAGCGGTTTTGCGTATCTATGGGTCTCGGATGACCCAAGTGATCGACGGGCTCAAGGGCAAGAACCCCGCCGGCAAAAGCCTACTGAAGAACCTTATCGTGGCTTTCATCCCCGCCGCCATCGCTGGACTGACGCTCGACGAGAAGATTGAAGAGTTCCTTTTCGGCCCGATGCCCATCGTTTTCGCTTGGATCGTGGGGGGGGTCTTTATCATCTGGTGGTCTCGCAAGCCGCGCCAGGAAGAAGCCGGCAAGCCTATGGAGGCTCTCCATTGGCGGGCCGCTCTAGGCATTGGACTGTGCCAGTGTCTCGCTCTCTGGCCGGGGACCAGTCGAAGTCTAGTCACCATCCTGGGTGGTGTGGCCGTAGGACTAACCCTGGCCGCTGCTGTAGAATTCTCTTTTCTGTTGGGTGTGGTGACCCTCGGGGCGGCGACTTGCTATTCGGGTCTAAAGAACTGGTCTGTGATCATGTCGGAGTTCGGACCCACGTTGCTCTTGATCGGGATCGCGGTCTCTTTCGTCTCCGCATACATCGCCGTGAAGTGGATGGTTAACTGGATCAACAAACGAGGACTGATGGTCTTCGGTTACTGGCGAATCTTCGCGGGGCTTTTGGTATGGTACCTCGTCCACATCAAGTGGATGTAGAGGGTGATCAGTTGGTTTTCTAAGAAGAGCCAACGGGCTACATCCAAGGACCTCGTCCTTAGGCCTGGAATAAAGCAAGATGTCGCTTGACCGCAGTCCAGACGCTAAGCCATGCTCGGAGAAACGTCATCGCGTTCTCATCGTCGATGACACGCCGGCGAACATCCACGTGTTGATGGAGACTCTGCGCGACCGTTATGCTATCGTTGTCGCCACCAACGGGGTGAAAGCTCTGGCTCTAGCAACGAGCGCTAACCCCCCGGACCTGATCTTGCTAGACGTCATGATGGAGGGGATGGACGGGTACGAAGTTTGCCGTAGACTCAAGGTTGATGTGCGCACTCAGGATATCCCCGTCATCTTTGTCACCACACTGAGCGAAACCGAAGATGAAACTTTTGGGCTCGACTTAGGCGCGGTGGACTACATCACGAAACCGATTCAACCAGCCATCGTCAAGGCGAGAGTGCGCAACCATTTAGAACTCAAATCTCATCGGGATAACCTCACGGAGTTAGTGGCGCAGCAGGTCGAAAGCATCAGTTCCTCTCGACTGTCGACGATCTTCGCGCTCTCCAAGTTGGCGGAGTCGCGCGACGACGACACCGGACAGCACTTGGAGCGGACCCAAATTTATTGCGAGATGCTGGCCAGGCGCCTTCAGGTGAACGGAACCTTTCCGGAACTGATCGACGACAGGTTCGTAGAGACCATCTATTGGGCCAGTCCTCTGCACGATGTGGGTAAGGTCGCCGTGCCCGACAACGTTCTCTGCAAAAAGGGCCGACTGGACGCGGCCGAATTCGAGATCATGAAAACTCATACTGTGCGCGGTTCGGACACCTTAGAGAAAGTGACCCGGACTTTTCCCGACAATGTTTTCATCAACATGGGTTTGGCCATCGCCCGTTCTCACCACGAAAAATGGAACGGAAACGGATACCCCGACCGACTAGCCGGCGGTGACATTCCTTTGGCGGCCCGCATCATGGCGGTCGCCGACGTTTACGACGCCCTCACCAGTCAACGATGCTACAAAGAGGCTTTTACCCATCAAGAAGCCCTCGACATCATTCAACGGGACAGTGGAACTCACTTCGATCCCAGGATCGTTGAAGCTTTCCTGGAGATCGCGCCAGAATTCGACGTTGTGAGAGAACGGATGCAGGCCTCCCGTGACGGTGGGGGAGAGGTTCCCGAGGATTGAACAGACGAGAACTGTTCGGTGAACTTTTGATCAACGGAGTACTCCCCTTGGTCCTATACTCTGCTCTCAAAGACGGAATGGGTCTCGGCGAGGTGGAGTCATTGGTCTGGGCCACCGTGATTCCGGGCTTGGCCATTATCGTGGGTTTGCTACGTAAGCGGCGCCTAGACTTCATCGCGATGATCACTATGGTGACGCTTCTTTTGGGTATTGGGTTGGCGTTGGTGACCGATGACGCTAAACTTCTGCAGCTTCGCGAATCTTATCTCAGTGCCGCCTTGGGCGCGATGTTCCTGATTTCGGCGGTCGTAGGACGACCCGCTTTGGCTTGGGTGGCTCCTCGACTCGTACCTGAAGAGAAGAGGGCGGTCCTTGCCCAACCGAGGATTCAAAAACTTCTTGCAGGCTTGACTTGGCTGTGGGGGTGGCTTTTTTCAGCGGAACTCGCGGTCAAGTGGTGGATGGTAGAGCACCTGAGCATCGCTCAGGTGCTGGCTTTGGGCCCGATCGTCTTTTTTGGCCTTACAGCAGTTGGTGTGGGGCTGAGTCTTCTCTTGGCGCGACGAATTGGACGGTCTGTGGTCGCCCATAGCGCAGGAATGGACGACATAACCGATTCCTGAGGTCACCGTCTTGAACTGAAAAGTTGTGCTGGATGAACTATACCAAAGTATAGTATCCCGTATATTCTTTTTGCGAGATGAGAGGAAATAAGGCGTTTTGTCGTACTACGGCCCAGACCATTGAGAAGACTCTTGATTTTAATGAAAAAAGAGTCGGCTCAAAATTTAGAAAACGGGCCGGTGCGTTTGCGCGGCGGCCTTGGGAGAAAAAATTGACGACTAAGAATTTTTTGAAGCCCCTTCGTGTGCTTCTTCT
>JBBKWP010000210.1:0-25305 GCA_037968995.1 Candidatus Xenobia bacterium | reverse complement strand
AAAGACACAGCCCCCCCAAAAGCACCCAAGAGCGTGTTCCCAATCCTGCGGGGGGTGCCACGGTAGGTCAACGCAACATCGCGTATTTCGGGTTGGGCTTGTACGTTCTCTTTGTGAATGTTGTTCGTGCCGGGCCGTCGTTGCGGGACCTGTGTATTCGTTAATATTCTCATCTTGTTTTGGTCACCAATTCCTTGTCTGCTCATCTTGGCATAAAGAACTGGAATCCAAGAGTACCAGAGCCTGGCATTTGTGAACATTAGACGAATAGCCGTTTACAAGCCCATTCTTCCTGAGTGAGCCAAACCTGGGAGAGGCCAAAGCCAAGAGCCGTTGGAGCAGGTGAGCCATCGAACCACCAGGTCTGTTGAGCCAGGGCTATGGACGTAGCATATTCGTCATCGTGTCAAGCCGCGATCCAGCGGGCGTCTTGATCCTCACGAAAGGTGAACGGCTCGGAAGTTCGGCGTGGGGTCCCTACCTTACGGCAGGAAATAACTGTCCTCCCATCGCGACAAACTCGATATGAAAGACAAGAATTCTCTCTGGTTCATCGCTGTCCTTATTCTCATCGCATCTACCGCTTTCTACCCGAAAGCGGTACCTCCCCAGGACGCTTCCACTCTACCCTTTCGATTGGTAATTGACTCTGGCGAAGTGGTGAACACCCAAGGGCTTCCTGTCGAAGTTATTCAGGGACCAGAAGACCAACAAGCCCTTTTAAAGATTAGCTTCGGAGAGTACCAGAAAGCCCGAATTCGGATGGCTTATCGTTCCGGTGAAGAGCCAGGAGATTGGTCGTTAAACATTGGAGACTCTCGTAGCAACAACGGTTACTCGGGAGACTCCGGCGACCAAACACACGACTCCGAAATTCAGATCCAGGGGACCCACATGACCATCTGGGGGTCAGATGTCATGGAAGCCAAAGAAGGACGCGAACTGAGAACTGTCAAGAATTTTGTGGGTCCGGGCCAGACTGTGGAATTCGAAATCTCCGACCAAGTGGTCAGATGGAAAAGTCCGCGGGAAGAGGCCGAACTGCAGTCCCCTTTTATATTCGCTCTGGCCAATCAGCCGGACCTGGAGGGCGAAGTGAACCGAGACATTTTCGTCGGAATCAATCGAGTCGTTGCCGGTGGTCGGACGGGCTGGGGAGTGGAGTCGGTGGAGGTCGAACTGCTGCGATAATTCGAGCAAAGGGCGTTTTGTGGGGCAGCCTAAAGACTTCCTAAATTCGGTCCCTATCGAGGTGGTCTGGGCGTAAAGCTCGTCACTTTATTTTGCCACCGCCAGACCGAGGTGTAATGCCCGTCTACCCCAACCTAGAGATGTCGCCGAAGCGGTCCCCCCCCGTTAGTTGGGCGCGCGTGACTTTAGCGACGCGATAGGGTCCCAGCTGTAGCCTTTTTTAGACCAGAGTCGGTACTCTACTCCGGTGCTAACCCCCGTCTGGTTGTTGTGGTTCGTGACCTCAGACACGCGATACTGGGCTTCTTCAGACTTCTCGAGGGAGAAGTAGATCGTGTCGTCGGTGAGAAAGCTGTTGTCCACGGCACTGCCTGGAAAGAATCGTAGATTGTGGGGCGTGGGCGTTCCGTCGATCGCTCCGCTTTGGATGAAAGAGTCGAAGGGGAGCGTGACCATCGTGGTGCGCTGTTCCTCATTTGCGGGTTGAACTTCCACCTCTTGGCGTTTTGCGTTGGTCAACATGTTGTTTTTGAACGCTTGGAAGAGAAGTCGAGGCTGGTCGTAGATGATAGGCATAGTTGCTCCTTTGTCGAGGTGTATGGACACAGAATAGAGCCGGTCGCATTGAACGGAGTGGAATCCAGAAAGGCTGCGTGGGGACAAAGTTGCGGAATTGTAACGGTCTGGACAAACTAGGGCGAGTTCAGCGTTCTGGTCTGGGTCACTTTCCGATAGGCCACAGCTCTTGGGCTGTGCTCGAGGCGAAGTCCCGCGAGCCGCGGTCACAAACTCAATTTCATTCCAATATGACTGGACTCAAAACCGAGGCGCTCATAAAAGCGGTGAGCCTTCTCTCGGGTTTTGTCGGTGGTGAGCTGAACCAGAGCGCAGTTCCTGTCTTTAGCTGTTCGGATAGCGAATTTCATCATGACTTCTCCGATTCCACGATCGCGAAAATCGGTCGCTACTCGCACCGCTTCAATGAGGCACCTCAGGCTACCAGCCCTCGACAGGTAGGGAATCCAAGTCAGCTGAAAGGTACCCACCAAGCGCCCATTTAGCTTGGCGATGTACAGATCGTTGCCTGGATCATTTTGTATCTTTTCGAAAGCCTCGGAATACTTGGCAAGTCCCGAGTCTGAGAGATCCTCGCGCTGTTTTCCCAACTCATCGTCGGCCAGAAGTGCGCGAATGGCTTCAATGTCCTCGGAGACGGCTAATCGGATATTCATTTGCGAATTTATAGGAACACTCATTAAAGCCCCTTGGCCAGGCCATTCTTGGGTTCCTTGTCAGTTGGTCTTTCGGCTGAGGACCCGCCGTAGACGGCTTAGGCGTGCCACGGGTTCCTTACGTCTCAAGCACCGGAGGAAAACGCTGAATTCGAATGCCCGGAGGACCGGTTACCGACAGCTGCACCGTTAGTCCCTTGCCAGCCTTTCGAAGGGATGACTGCGAGAAACCCCTCGCTATGATGAGCCTACAAACAAACACATACACCCCCCAACCCAGGAGCCGGACATATGTCCGGCTCCTTTGTTTTGTTAGTCGTGTAACGTTTTGCTATGTGAGGTTGTCTATCAACAGTATCAACGCCTAAGGAGCCGAAACATGAAAACGCCACATTGGGTTCTCGCCCTCACCCTAAGTCTCTCACTGCTTGGTCTGAGTGCCGAACGAGCCGAGGCTGGACCTCGGTCGGGTGGGCAATCCCGTACCCGAACGGGTAGCGTGGAAGGTAGCCGGTCAGGAGCGCGCGGGGGCAGCACTTGGCAAGGGACATCCAGTAGGACACGTCAGCCCGGCCAGACTTCAGGGACTTATCAATCTAGCCGAAGCAACGAACACGGCCGAGGCTCCTCCACTCAGGGAGAATGGTCTCGACACAGAACGGGAGACGGCACTTTCGAAAGGTCAGGCTCTCAGAGCCGAACGGGTGTGGACGGCAAAGAGCGCACTCGCAATCACGAAGGCAGTGGAACGGTCGAAAAAACCGAGACAGGTGTCAGTAGGACTTACCAGGGAACGCGTACCGACCCTCAGGGCCAAACCTCGACCGTGAACAGAAGCCAGGACTACACGAAGACGAGTGAAGGAACCTTCGAAAAGAGCGGTTCTCAGACGGTCATCGGGGCCGACGGAAACGAGTGGAACACCAGCCACGAGGGCAGGGGAACGGTCACCCAAACGGAGACCGGAGTCAGCAAAACTTACGACGGTACCCGAACGAACCCCAACGGAGACGCGGTCAACGTCACAAGAACAACGGAAGTCACTGAGACCGACGAGGGCCGCGATGTCGAAAGAATCCCACTGTGACTTTATGGTCCTGGGATAGCCACCCGCGCTCCCGCAGCGTCCGGACCCCGTGCTTTTGATAGCGAATTTTTGGTTGTTCAGCCCTACACATGAAAGGGAAATTAGTTAACTTTCTCGATATTTCAACATTGGTCTTAAATCTCTACGGCGCCAAAGGATTTTTCCATGAATTTCTCACGAATGAGCTTGTTGGGTTGGCTACTCGTCACGCTGACCTTCTGGGGTGCCATCGGATGCGGCAATTTTGATGACGTCGGGACAGTAACTCCTCCAGCGTCGGCCCCTGTGACCAACCAACCCGTGCCCACTGGGAATCCCTCAGGCAGCGCTGTCACCGCGCTGAGTGAAGTGAGCGCTCCAGCCGTGGAGGAGACGGACATCATCTCTGGCGTCTTATTGACCCGTGTGAGCTTGGTGTTGAGTAGGGATGCGACCCTCGACCAACTGACGCAGGCGGCCCAAAGAGTGGGCGCCACGGGGATCGGCTTCTCCAGTCCCGGCTCGCCCTTTGTGGACCTGATCGTTCCACGCCAGGTCGACATCGGCCAGTTGCAAGAACTGGTCGGACGGTTAGAAGGTGCCGCCGGCATTCTGCTGGCTCACGAGGCCGTCGAGTTCCAACCCGCAATTTTACCGTCCGCCGACGGTGCGGCGGCCCCCAAGGACGCCCTGCAGCATCTGCTACCAACTCGTTTCCCGGGGGCCTGGAATTTGCGGCGCCTAGCCGACGCCGCCCCTCAGAAAATGTTAGTCCTTGTCGCCGACCAGTTCGGTGGAAGTCACCAAAATTTTGATAGTCAGTTGGAGGGCGCAGCGACCCTAACTAGCGAGGCTCAAGCGACGTCCCGACATGGTTTTCAGGTAGCGGGGGGAGTGACCGCCAAATTCGACGCTCTACAGAGTCACGGTGCCAACTCCTCTCCCAAGAGCCTGGACCTTCGACTGTTCGGTTTAGCCGGATTTAGCCGCAACCAGGGGTTAGACAAGTTGCACCGTCAGATTGAAGCCGTACGAGGTTCCTCCCAACCGATCGTCGTCAATCTGTCGGTCGCCTTCAATAATCAACGCACTGGCGCAGTGTTGGGGAACAGCGAGGCACAGGTTCGCAAACGGATTTTTGAACAATACCTAGACGGTCTTCACTGGGCGTCGCTGACTCGCCGCCAAGAATTTGGGGATAAGGTCCTGCTGGTCCAGGCTGCCGGCAACGATCGGGGAGGGGACCTGGTTAAGGACTATCCGGGACTCCAAAGCGCCCTCCTGGTCTCTCCATTTTCCGTCGCCTCAGTCATAGACGAGATCGAGACGATTGCCACAGACCCGCTCCTTTGGAATCCCAAGCCTGGAGTCTTAACTGACCTGCGTCTAGACGCATCGGAATTGCAAGGTCTTATCGAACAGAGAGAAAGACTGATCCCTGGAGCCGTTGGAGTCCGTCGCAATCTAGCGCTCGTGGGCAGTACGAACAACCGCGAGCGCTTCGAAAGTTTGAGGATCTCTAGTTTTTCCAACGATGGCGCCAGTCTGTTCGCGGTAGGCGAGTCGGTCGAAACCATCATCGAGGAGGGAACCGGACCCCTCGATGGACTGGTGGAGGGAACGAGTTTTACCGCTCCCCAGGTGACGGGTCTTGTTTCTTATCTGTGGCTTCTCGACGACACCTTGCCCAGGGTTCCTGTGGAACAGACCCTGAAACTGATCAGAGCCACCTCGCGGAGCCAAGCCAATGTGACCGGTGTCATTGACGCTTACGGTGCGGTCATGGCACTCGACGCGCGCCGGGGTGACCGCAGAATGCGTCAAGAACTGCTCGATGTGGATGGCCCGGGGGGTCGTCCGGACTCCAAATTCGATCAGACCGATCTGCAAAAATTCGAGCGGGAGTTTGGACTGGCCAATCCCGGCGGTCCTCCTGACCCTTTGAGCCGCGACTACAGCCGCCTCGACCTCAACGGTGATGGGTTTACGGGCGGCACCGGCCTTGAAGTCTTCGACCTAGATGCGGTGGGACTGAGCCCGGAGGGTAGGCCGATCTTCGGCAATCTTCAGGTGGACGTTGAAGGTGAGATGGTCTCGTTCGACGAGAACAGACTCAGCGACCTAGACATCCTCAAGTATTTTGCGTACGTGACCGGGCCCGACGGCCAACCTCTATACTATGATACTTCGGCACCCAACGCACTCAGTGAGCGGAGCCGTATCTTCGCCGGGTCACTGATTGAGGTGACCCTTGTTGGAGGGCGCAACGAAAACACGGTGGTGCAGGAACTGATCGGCAGTTGCTCCGCGCCTCGTATTAGTAAAGACGCGCTTCCCGCCACTCAGCCGGTTCCGGTCAATTTGCGAGCGGGTTCTTCGTCCTTGGACGTTATCCAGTCGTCGCCGACATCGTTCCAAGTCAACTTCTCCACTTCCTTACCGCCCGACGACCTCTGCTCTGACGGAAACAGTTTCAGTTCCAGTGTTACGGGAGAAGCCTTTCTAAGGATTCGAGCCCGGCGCCCGTTCCTCGTGACCATAGAAGAGAATTTCCTTTCCTCGCCTTCGCGCGTCACCAGGTTTAATGCCAATGAGACCAATTTTCTCGAGTTGCCCGTTTCCATTGCCGTCTTTGGCGGGCGCCAGCCGGTCCGCCTGACCAACTTTCGTATGGCCACTCTCAACTTCGAACCCAACCCTTAGAGTGAGCTCAGGTCCTGCAGCACCGATGAATCCAGGTTTCTGAAATGTCGCGGGCACTGGCCAATTGGTGGGCCAGTATCCTAGGCATTCGCATTGGAACATCGGGGTATCCTCGGAGGACAATTTTCTTGACCTTCTGGTCCAGGGTCGCCGTTCGGATCACCTGAAAATCTCTGCTGACTCGATTTTCTAAACTTTTCCTCAGGGGCCAATATGTCGAACACGAACCCTCCCAGCAACTTGAACCTCTCTCGCCGAAAATTTGTGCGGGGCCTCTCCTCGCTGGCACTCACCTCACTGGCATCTGGCGCGCTGGCCGGTTGCGGAAGCAGTACCGTTGGCCTGAATGATCCATCAGGGTCCCCCAGTGCCTTTGGCGATGGTAACGGCCCTGGCAACAATAACGGTAATGGTAACGGGCCAAATCCTAACCCGCCCAATGGTTTAGCGGGTGGTGGCTCAGGGGGTGGAGTCGCCTTCCAAGGCACGGTCAACCGCGCCGAGGTTGGCGACACGGTGCTTTCGGTTTCCAGTATCCAAGCCTTCAACTCTCTGGTGAATTCCGATGGGAGCTTCGAGGCGTTCGCCTCGGACACCAATCCGCAACTCTTATTCTTGACCGACACGGGCGACGAGGCCATTCGAGCGCGTGATGAAGGCGGAGTTTTCGCCGGAATCCTGCGCGGACTGGCGATCAAACTGCCCAACGCCGTCGTTGAGATCGGCGCCGAGAGCACAGCGATTGCCATGCTTTTCTTGACCTTTCCGATCCTCACCGTCGACCCTGTTGAGGCTGTCCAGCGTTTTGCCACGCTGCGGGATCTGCCAAGCTTTGGGGCCTTTCGCGGCTTTCTGGCCTCCAACATGCCTTCGACCCCGCTATTCACTCTGGCCTCAAACAGCCAACTCAAGAGTTTACGCTCGGCCTGTGTGACTGAGTTTTTAGCCGCTCAAGCCGAGGCCGGGCCCCGTACGAAGCTCAACCTAGACAACTTCTTCAGTGAGGGTGGAATGGATTTTGAGCTTCTCGACGGCGATCCCCCCTTGGCGCCCGGCCTGACATTCCAGAACTCAGGCTCGCGCTTCGTGAGTGTCGTGCGCCAAGAGGTCGACGGCGATGGTAGAGATGTTGTCCCTCCCGTGCGCGCCGAGCTTACGGATGTGGTGCGCTTCTATCCTCAATCCACAAATACCATGAGCGGCTTGAATATGCTCAGCTGGGGCTCTCTGTTCGTCCAGTCGCTCTTCACTCCTGGAGCAGCGAACCACAGGTTCACGCCCAACAGCGAAACCAAAGAAGTGATCTTCTGGATTGAAGGACCAGGTCGGGGAGACGGAGATACGTTGCCTGCGTCCATTCCTGTGTCGATGTTTCAAGACTTTCACTACAGCGCCAGCATTATCAGCTACTGGATGATGCCTCTCGTCGACCTTCTTTCTGGCGGAGTGCTCGGTCTGGCCTTCGTTAAGGCTTTGCAGAACGCCGAGCGAGCCGCTGACTTCGCCTTGGCGACCGGGCCGCTGACAACCGCATTGAACGGCCTAGGGTTTCTCAGCGGAACGGTAGACTTGGCGGCAAACATTCGTTCGGGGGATATTGGTAATATCGCTGCGGCCGCTGTGGGTTATATCTCCATCATAGCTGGACTCTTCGCAGAGCCGATTGTGGACGGCATTGCCAGCTTGGTGCCTGCGGGCGTGGACTCTAATCTCAATGGTTTCAAAGGCGCGGCCGCATTCTTGGGTAAGGCTTTGACGGTGAGTGGTGCCCTGTTCGCGATCGTCAATCTCGAGATCGCCGTCGATCACTACTTGAAGCTTCCCAACGTGCATCGGATCCAATTCCCCTTGTCGAATCTGTCCTTCTTGGACCAGGTCTCCAAGGACTTCCGTCACGTGGATAAGACGGGTGAAGTTGTTTACGAGCACGAGCCGGTCTTACCGAACTCTCCCAACACGGTAGAGTACAGCCGACGCCGACCGCCCTCCAGCGGGAATGTGGACCCCGGGGAAACCGCTCTGATCGTCAGTCCTGAAGTTCTACTTCACGCGGCCAACAACAACAAGCAAGTGGTGGGAAGGCAGATCGAACGCTCGCCTTCCGGAGAAGAACGACATTCTATCCTCCGCTATACTCTGCGAGATTCCGGAAGTTCGCCGGCTGAACTTCTCCATACAGTAACCTACAGTGTTGAAGAACCGGTGGACGTGAATTCTCCCGGTCAAGACGGCTATTCAATACCTCTCTTCACCAACGACACGGGAGATATTGTTGGCACTTACCTAAAATTTTCTCACTGGGCGGTCAATTCGGTCGGTGGGCTATCCGCGTTTCATATCGACCAGATCTTTTGGATACCCAACGGTGGCGAACTCACCCGGGTGGATATCAACGAGAACATCGTACGGTTCCTCGCCGCACAGCATCCCAGCTCGGTGACCCGTAGCAATAGGGTCCAACTTAAAGCGATGGCGGTCAACGATTCTGGAGTGCTGTTGATAGCCTATGTTTTGGAGCATACTCTGACCACTGAAACCTCCGCTATAGGCGGGTTTGAGCGGGGACTGCTGGCGTATGATCTGGTGAGGGGTAGCATCTTGAAGGAGCTGGACTACCAGATCCGGACCAGCATTTCCGGCAGCTTCCTCCTTCACGACTTCAGGTACGCCTTTATCAATAATCGAGGAGACGCCGTTTACACGCGCTCGTAAGAGCTTGGCGGTGGTGGAACCGTGACATTCCATCGTCCGGGCTCCAACGGACTGCCCACCAACGCCTTCATCACGAGGAGCAACTTCGTAGCCTTGGGCCTTGATAAAGACGGGCGTTCGGGAGGGTTTGATATTGTGAGCGATGCCACTACGGGTAAGGTGCAAACCAAGGCACTGATATGGAGGGCTGACGGGTCCTTAGAAGACATACACGCCACCTTACTCAACCTGACCCCAAGCTTGCAACCCACCGATAACACCCAGGTCATCGGCTTGGGAGACGGAGGTCACATTTTGGGCCGCCTCATCACCAAACAATTCGCGTTCCCCGACCTTCCTCCGGGCCCCAATAACCAGGAGCAAGAAGTGGTTAAAGACTTCCTCATCTCCCCGGCAAAGTAGCGCGACCGAGACCTCAGATTACCAATAGAGAGTAGCCTATTACTGCGACCCTGAGTCCGCGTTGGCTCAACCGCGACTGTTAACCGTTCACAGGGAAGAAGGCGAGCGACGCAAAATTATAGGTGCAAGTACCAAGAGAAACGGAGACGCCGACATGAAGATGAAGCCAGCAGAGAAAACCCTCACCCCCGACGGAATACTACAAGTAGGCTTCGGATTTTTCTCCTCTCGGGCGCTGTTGGCGGCCGTGCAACTTGGACTCTTTAGTGAATTGAGCGGAGACTCTCTTTCCGGGGACGAGTTAGGGCAGAGAGTTGGTCTAACTCATCGGTCACGGACGGATCTTTTCGACGGTCTGGTTGCTCTTGGTTTCTTACAACGGGAAGGCGACGGAGAATCCGGTCTGTACAGCAACTCGGCCGAGGCTGAACTGTTTCTAGTCCGCTCGAGTCCACACTATATCGGTGGCATTTTGGAAATGGCGGCCGCCCGTCTCTACCCTTTTTGGAGTGATCTCGACAAAGCTCTCAAGACCGGAAAGCCGCAGAATGAAGTCAAAAATACAGGAAAATCGATCTTTGAAGAACTTTATGCGGACCCGGAAAAGTTGGAACTCTTCCTCGAAGGGATGAGAGGGATTTCCGCCGGGAGCTTCGCCGCTCTTGCCGAAAAGTTTGATTTTTCCCAGTACGAAACGCTGTGCGACATAGGAGGGGCGACGGGCCAACTCTGCATAAGCGTGGCTTCGAATCACCCAAACATCAGGTGCCGAAGCTTCGATCTTCCGCCGGTGAAGCCCATTTCCCAAAAGTATATTGATGACTCCGGACTGAGCGACCGCATCGAACCCGTGGATGGAAACTTTTTCGAAGACGAACTCCCCAAAGCCGATGTGATCACCATGGGGATGATCCTCCACGATTGGAATTTGGAGAACAAGAAGATTCTGATTAAAAAAGCTTACGACGCGCTTCCGACCCGTGGGGCTTTCATTGTCATAGAGAACCTGATTGATGACGCGCGGCGTGAAAATGTCTTTGGCTTTATGATGTCGCTCAATATGCTAGTAGAGTTTGGTGACGCCTTCGACTTTTCCGCGGCTGATTTTGAAGGCTGGTGTCGAGAGATCGGATTCCAAAAATTCGACAAGATCCACTTAGCGGGGCCGTGCAGTGCTGCTATTGCCTACAAATAGGGCACCCTCAAAAGTGGGAAATGTGCTCTTTGCCCAACGCTCTCTCCCGACCGGGGAGAGGAACGATCCAACCCCGTCACAGATTGCCTGTGAATGAGCCTAGGTCCGTCATCCAGCTATCGTCTGCTTGCCCGGTACACGCTAGGCCGTCGTGCCACCAATTTTTCTACTCGTCCTCTGCCGGACCGAGTCGCGTTGATAGACCGGTCTGAGTTCTTCATCCAAGACGAATTCGTTTTTCACTGCGTCGACCGGCAAACTCAACCCATTGCCGGTAGCGTCGTCGCTTGACGGGTGATGAGAGGCTCCAACAAGATAGTGACAGCATAAACGACGCATAACACAACGCCTAGGATTCTTACCATATTGGGGTCGCTGGGCGGCCCCATGGTGCCTTGTTGGATCATAAAGCCAGCCATGAAGACGAACATCAGAGGCGTCGCGGCAAAGCTCAACTTGACGATGGTGTAACTTCTCCTTTGCTGTTCACTCATTACGGGCGCTTTCAAGACGCCCACATCATCTAGAGCGGCCGTATAGGCTGCAGGGGTGCGCTAGGGCCGCTTCGTAGCGAGGGGATGATAGGGGGAAACAATCTCTAGACCGGGCGCTGGCGGCCTGGTCAAAGAGCGACTCCCCGTGGCCTTGCAGGTCGCGCGCCCGATAGCGCCGTCAATGAGTCCTCCAAAGAACGAGCCGATGGGGCCTAAGACAGCGCCGATGGTGGCGCTCACCACGGTAACTCCCATACCCAAATCTATCATCAAGGCTTTAATCACGGAAGGATGGGGTTAGCGGTACACTCTATTTGGACATTAGTGGCCCGTCAAACGAGTTTTTCGGTTGGAGTAGGCGGGAACAACTGTATCACCTCGACGTCCACCATAAAGGTCGACCAGGTCTACTCAAGAAGGGTCGAAGTGTGGACGTTCTCATATCCAAGCTCCAGTCAGACCCACCCTTAGCTATCGCTTTTTGTGTTGCCGCGTTCTCGGTGCTGGCGACCTGGTACTCGTTCTATTTTCAGTATCGCGTATGGAACTGGGCTTCCGTTTGGGGAACCATGATCAAGGGCGAGGTTGGAAGCGTTGGCGGTTCGTCCTCATCAAACAGAACCTATCTGGCTCAAGTGGAATACAACTATTGCATTGATGGGAAAGAGTATACCGGCACCAGACTCAGCGCTATGGCGGTGATGAGCAGTTCACCCGGCCTGCTTCAAAAGCAACTTCGGGGGGCGGAAATCAGCGATGATGGGCAAGTAAAAGTCTACTTCGACCGAACGAAACCGAGTAAATCGTATCTTATCCGGGGGTCTAAAACACAGGTCGTGTTCACTTTCCTCTACTTCTTAGTAGCTCTCGCCTTGACGGTCCATTGTGCCCGCCGACTGCACCTCATGTGAGCGCGCACGACCCCCAGCCCCAACCATCATCACACGCCGAACCTAACGGGACCACCCGAGACCAACCTATGTATTTCCGTTCCTAATCGCTCAGTGCGAACGCCGTGTGAATAGGTCTTGGGAGAATCCCTAGTCATAAACCTTGGGGCGAGCGAGGCTGGATAAGGACATCCACGAGGTCCGCCAAATTGCTTACGACAAAGTCGGGTCTTTGCACATTCGGATACAGGGTCTTCCCTGGGCGAGCGATGAAGGCAGTTTGCAAGCCGACATTTTTCGCTCCGGCTAGGTCCCAGGCGTGGGCCGCTACCATCAAAACCTCTTCCGGTTGGACTCCTAAATCGTCGATGACCATGCGGTAAGTATCCGGGTGAGGTTTGAATTTCTGGACGTTTTCCACGCTATAGCGCTTCTCGAAAAGATCGGTCAAGCCGGCATTCTTGAACTGAGTCTCCACTCCCACTGACGATGAGTTGGTCAAGCTGACAATCCGAAAACCTTGGCTTCGGAGTGCCCTCAGAGCGGGGATAACGTCTGGATGTGGCGGCAAAGTCCGAAGCGGCGTTACGATGGCCGCTTTCGCGTCTTCGTATTCAAGGTCGACACCTTGAGTCTCTGCCACCATCATCAGAGCCGCAGTACCGATCTCGCTAAAGCCATGATAGTTCTCGCTGAGAGTCTCCACCAGCGAGTAGTGAAGCATGGTTGAAAACCAAAGTGGCAACAAGCCCTCTCTTCCGGCGAGGGCCTTGCCCACCGAAGTCTTAAGGGGGGCAAGATCCAGTAAAGTTTCGTTGACATCGAATATGATGAGTTTAGGTCTGGACATGGTCTCACCTGATTTCTCTTCCCCGTATACGATACCTTGGGGCAGCGCTAAAAGGAGTGCCAGAAGTGCTAAGGATTTGATATTTGTCATGGAATGTCCCCTAGGCCTAGACCTGAACCGCGCTCTTCTTCTCCCAAACAAAGTTTTGAAAGGGGTTGTCCAAGGGAGTTTCGGCAATGTGATTTGTGTAGTTACTCATCACCTTTTGCGCCAGTATCAGGATGATCTCAAGGACGTTCTGGTGGTCGAATCCGGCCTCGAAAAAAGTCGAGAGAGCTTCCGCGTCGACTCGTCCGCGCGAACGTGAGAGCTCGAGGCTAAAGGTCCGTAAGGCCTCAAGTCTACTGCTGGGTAGAGGACTCTCGTTTCGTAGAGCTTCGGTGATAGCAGGGTCAATCTTCATGCTGTTGGCGATGGCAGTGTGTGCGGGCACGCAATAGTGACAGCCGTGCTCCACATTGAAGGCTTGCCAAACGACGGTCAATTCTTCTTTGCTGAACGATGTTTCGGTAGCCAATTGGTGAAGCTTTTGGTAACCCTCCAACAGTCCGGGAGCGCCAGCCATAATGCCGTGCAAGTTCGGTAACATTCCGTTGGCCTTGATTGAGTTCTCTACCAATGGTCGGCTTTTCTGAGGGGCTGTTTCTTTATCGAAAATCTTAAAATCGGTCATTTCTTTTCTCCAAGCTTTCTTTTTGAGCGACTGCTCATAAACTTTATACTTGTTTTTGAGCGCTCGGTCAAGTATGTTCAAAACATGCCTAGACCAAAATTGCACAATCGTGAGGAAACCTTAAAGAAAGCACTGTCCTTTTTCTGGAAGAACGGCTTCTCTGGTGGATCGACCCGAGAGCTTGGACAAGCCTTAGGAATGCACCCGGGAAGCATCTATTCCAGTTTTGGGAGCAAAGAAAAGCTCTACCTCGAAGCCATAGAACTCTATGGTCGTCAGTCCAGAGAGGTCTTCGAAGAGTGCCTAGAAGGCGTGGACTTCTATTCCGGATTTGAAGATTTTCTTGGGCGTCTTGTTTCCGATGGCGAGCACCCGTGCACGTGCTTTTTAGCTAAAACCTTCAGTTCTCGTCTGACAGATGACGCGGCTTTGGTGGAAAAGGCACGCGAATTGGTGACAGGGTTTCGGGCCCACATTGCGAGTCGAATCACTCGAGCCAAAGAGGAGGGCGATTTGAGCACTGAAGTGGATCCTGATGCCTTTGCCACTGTTATTCAAGCGCAGATCATGGGCTTACGAAATTTGGCAGACTCTGCCCCCGGTGAAGACGTGCTCAACGGAGCGGTAAAAGATGTGGTCGCGATTCTGGTGAAGGCGTCTGCTGCTTGAGAACATCAGCTTCTCTAGTTACAAACTCGGAGCACTCCCAACTCGTCGAATAAGAACGGCGGCTTATTAGCGGTGCTGGGAGGAGCTACGGCGACTCTCCTTCCTTGTCGCCTTTTTCGGGTTCCTGTTCGCCTCCGCCGCTCTGGTCGACTTCCCCGACTACGCGGATGACCCAACCACTCCGCAGATCGTCTCGCAGCAAGCCCACACTCCCGGATTAGTTTCTGCCCAGTATCGCGAAGGAGACCATTGAACCTGTGATGACGGTGTCGAAGAAGACTTGTTCTTACGCTGTGATGACGACACTGCTGTTAAACCTCGGCGACACTCGCCTGACACAGAACAAACGCTAGCGGGCAGCAAACCGACACCGAAGTTAACAATTTCTCAATAACGACGACGAGCCATCGTGGGTCCATAGCGTCACTCGCTCCTAGACTCTAGACATCAAATGTCAAGGAGTCTATCCCATGAAATATCAAAACAGACCACTCCCGTTAGAACCGCTCTCTTGGTCGCGAGCACTCATCCGTGGCGGGCTATTCATCAGCCTTCTCGTGGCTATGACTTGTGTAGGTCTAGCGGAGGGCGGTTGGAACTGCCAGCCCTGCAACGGGTCGGGAAGCTGTCAAGTTTGCCACGGTGTCGGCAAAGACATGTGGGGAAAGCGATGCACTTGGTGCAGTGGGTCCAAAGAGTGTTGGTACTGCTCGGGAAGTTCGGTCGCGGGTGTGTACAACAATCTAGACAATTCGAATCGAGCAGCCTGCACGCCGTGCGGGTCGTCCGGGAAATGTAAAATTTGCTCAGGCAGCGGCAAAGACTACTACGGAGTCGACTGCACCTGGTGTCACGGAAGTAAAGACTGCTGGTATTGCGCGGGCGAGGGATACATTTAACTTCGATCATCATTAATCCGGCCCATCGTTCCTGTTTTTATCTCCTGGAACTTAAGGGGCTAGTCGATATCTCTTCCGCGGTTGGCATTCTATTCCACTAAATTTCTGTTCATCTAGCCATCCGAAATCGGACTTTCTTCGGAACAGAGCCTGATACTCTGGCTTCATGATTCGATACGACTACCGAGAGGATTTATCATGGCTATAACTGGAGTACAAAGCGCCTGGCGAACTGGAGGAGACTCCTTCTGGCCACGAATGAAGGAAGCTTTCTCTTCTGAAATCAAAAGCGATGACTTTTACAGATTCACCGACCTCGAAGAAGACTATGATTATGGGGACTATATCGAGGCACGCGATATGATCAAATTCGCCCAATCGGTCAAGGGTTTCGCCACGGGAGCACTCACCGGTATTGTCGGGGGCGCGATAGCGGGGCTTTCCGGCGGGGCTGGAGACGTCGCATCGATGGTGACTGGCTCCGTTTTAGGAGGAGTCTGTGGGGCCACCATGGGCCTGTTGTGGGGATCTTCCAAGGCGGGTCTCATAACCCGGCGGATCCCAGGCTGACCGGAATTCTTGAAGACGTTTAGAAAGATATTCTAAAACGTCAACCGAACCACTCAAGATGCGCACTCTCCCACTATTTTTTGTTGGTCTCCTTCTCCTTTACTTCTTCCCGGCACAAGCCGATTCGTCCAACCCGACCGAGATGATAGCGAGTCAGTGCGCCGCCATGTCCTCACTTAAAAAGATGGACGGGATCTGGCGGGGACCCGCCTGGATTATCCTGCCTTCGGGGGAGAAGGTCAGCCTTACCCAGACCGAGCGCATCGGGCCATTTCTGGGCGGTTCGGTGAAAGTTATTGAAGGACGTGGCTACCTTGCGGACGGCACAGCGCCCTTTAACGCGCTCGGCGTGATCTCGTACGACGTGAAGACCTGCCGCTTTACTCTTGTGTCGCACGCTCAAGGACAGTCTGGAGAATTTGAGCTTTGTCCTATGGCCGACGGCTACACTTGGGAGATCCCACTGCCGAACGGACTGATCCGATATACTGCCGTAATCACCGACAAGTCGTTTCAGGAGACGGGCGAGAAAATCCTCAAGGGCAAGGCGCCTGAGCGGTTTTTTCAGATGGACTTGGTTCGCATCAGCGATACGGAGTGGCCGGCCGGCGATCCCGTTTCCCCTCGCTAAATCGAAACCAGTCAAGAACCAGGAAATTTCAAAAACGATGATGATCAAGCCCCAAGTTAGCCAAGCCTCAGTCCGCCGGAGGCAGTAGGGTTCGCAGCACGTCGCCACTGCGGTTGCGCCAGGCCAGATTGGTGTGCTCCCCACCTTCGATCACCGGAGCGAACAGATTCTGACCAACAATATATCCGTGGTCCACGAACCCATCCTTGGCCTGCTCAAGGTCGCGAACCTGGTGGGTGCTCCAGGCCGGGTTGTCCTCCTTTGTGCCCATATCGATCCATATCTTGCTGGGCCTGGGTCCGTCGGAAGACATCTCAGCGATTCGCTTGAGCATATCCTGACCGCCAAACCACAACGATGGCGAAAGAGCACCGACGAGTCCGAAAGTGGAGGGGGCCGAAAGACCCGCGTACAGCGCGAAATAACCGCCCAGGGAACTTCCCATCACAGCCGTCGTCTCAGCCCCCGTCAAAGTGCGATATGTGGCGTCGACCATGGGCTTGAGTTCGTCCTTGAGAAAGCTGAGATAGTTTCTGGCTTGGCCTTGACCGTGAACGGGATCTACGGCGTCGGTAAAGTCGGTGACGCGACTCGGTCCTGAACCGCCGTTTGCCACCGCGACGATAATCGTCTCGGCCATCTTGCCTTCGCCGATCAACTTTTGCGCGGTCTCGTCGAGCCCCCATTCGGTATCGCGTGTTGCCGTGCGATCGTCGAAAATGCTCTGCCCGTCTTGAACATAGACGACCGGGTAGCTCTTAGCTGGACTTTTTTCGTATCCCTCAGGCAGATAAACGAGAACCTTGCGATTCTCATCAAGGCTGTTGGAATGAACCTTGTGTGACCGTATGTCGCCGCTCAGAGTACCGCCACGCGGTTTTCCACCTTCGGGAAGTCTGAGAGAACTGAGCGAGCCCCCATTCAGCGAGACGCTCTCGACGGGAGCCTGCGGATCATCCTCTTGAGGGACCACAAGCTTACCCCTCCGGGGCCACCCATTGAAAACCTTACACTCCCGAATCTTCACTCATTTAGACTACCCCAATTCGAGGGGTCTGACCAGAGCACCGAACGTCGTCACAAAGTTTACGACGACGTGGCCGGGGCGGCCTGGTTTCTCGCCGAAGCCGGTTACAGCTCCGCGCAGCACACCTCGCTTGAAGGAGCCTCCAACGGAGGTCTGGTGACCGGCGTTGCTATCACACGCAATCCAGAGCTGTTCGACGCAGCTATCGCCGAGGTCGGTCTCTACGACCCGCCGTTTGTCATTTAACACTGCGTTAACGAAATCTTGACGTCCTCCAAGTATCTTGGACTGAACAAAGAAGCAGGAGATTTTTGAAAACGATGATGATCAAGCCCCAAGTTAGCCAAGCCTACGCCCCCCTCACGATGGCAAAATTCGCAGTGGCTTCCCCCGATGCCCAACGTGGAGCCCCTGAGGCCAGCTTGCCGTCCGACGGCGCCAGCATCTCTTTCAAGTCTCCCGTCTCGGGCAAAGCGGTCAGCCTGATGGCCGCGACCTCCGCCGACGCCGCTGCTCTCGAAGGCAACGTCGGTGAATACGAGCCCGGCGAACTCATCGTGCGCACCAAAGGCGGATTCTCTCTTGGTAAATCGGAAGGTTCCGTCATCAAAGACTTTGGTGCCACAGTCCTCTCAACGTTCGATACGCCGGGCGGACTCTCGAAATCCGAAGGCGGCGAGTTTCTCCACATCAAGTTACCCGCCGGCGTTTCCGTAGAAGAAGCGATGGCCGCGATGGCCAAAGACAGCCGTGTCGACTTCGCGGTACCCAACAACACCTACGGACTTCCCGAAGGCGAAACAAGTGCTGAGATCAGCAAAGACCCCGACGCTTCGAAACTATGGGGACTGCATAATGACGCTCAAACCGGTGGAAAAGTCGACGCCGACATCGATGCCCCGGAAGCTTGGAACATTCACAGCGGACGCAACCAAGCCGAAGGTGGACATATCACCGCTGTCATCGACACCGGAATCGATTACAACCATCCTGATTTGGCCGCCAATGTTTGGACGAATCCCGGAGAGATTGCCGGCGACGGAATCGATAACGACGGAAACGGCGTCATCGACGATGTCCACGGATTCAACGCTTTCGCCAACAGTGGTGACCCTCTCGACGGACACTCCCACGGAACCCACTGCGCCGGGACCATCGCCGCGGTTGGGGACAATGGAATCGGGCTAGTCGGTGTCAATAAGCACGCCAACATTATGGGAATCAAAATCTTCTCGGACAGCGGCAGCACAAACGCCGCGGCCATCATCCGCGGTATTCAATACGCTACCAAAATGGGGGCCCGCATAACCTCCAACTCTTGGGGTGGTGGAGCAGCCAACGAAGGGATCAAGCAAGCCTTCGCCGCGTCTCCCGCGCTCCACATCATGGCCGCCGGGAACTCGGGCACGGACAATGATGCTCGTCCTAACTTCCCTTCCAACTACGACTTGGCCAACAACGTAGCTGTGGCCGCTACTGACCACAACGATGGAATCGCCAGCTTCTCCCAGTATGGCGCGACCACTGTTGACCTCGGTGCTCCCGGCGTGAAAATCCTCTCCACCGTGCCCGGTGGCCAGTACGGAGTCAAAAGCGGAACGTCGATGGCGACGCCTCACGTGGCCGGTGCCGCGACTCTCATCGCCTCGGCCTACCCGGATATCAGCAATGAAGACCTCATCGCCCGTCTGTTAGGCGGAGTTGACAAAGTCGCGACGCTCGATGGAAAAACTGTGACTGGTGGACGCCTCAACGTCAACAACTCTTTAACCATGGAACTCCCTTCGGCCTAGGGTCTTCAGGGGGGTCGACTCAGGCACGCCGCCGGTTCGCTTGAGCCGGCGGTGTTCTTGGTTGTCCCAGAACCAAGCAACAAATTACCGATGGGGGCTATGTTCACGACCGAGATGAGACTCTCCCGACTGACATTCTTTCTGCTCGCTTTACTGCTCGAAGTCGCTTCAGCACAGTCCGGCGTGGACTTAAAGCCTGTCTCGAGAGAGGCCGACGCTGCCTACTTGCAATCCCCTACAGGTCAGCGGACTCCCTTGCTTCTCAATAAGCCTAACCCGATCGACACGAGTTTTTTTCGCCTGACAGAATCCAGCGTTGTGTTTACGAAATCCGACTTCCTCGACCGAGTGATTCCCTACGATCCGATATTTTTGAAGGATGGGTTCCCGGGTAATTTCGACAATCTCGAACGCCGTTATGAGGTCAAACTTCCCGCCCGACCGGTTGACGCGAGGCTCTATGAGGTAAATCGGTCTTCAGGTACTAAAGACCAAAAGCATTATCTCGGACAGCTTGGAGATACCAGCCTCTGGATCGACCGGGAACACTACTACAATTCAACAACCGGTACGTTTAGTAAAGTCGGCCTACAGGTCGAGCGCGACGGCTACGAAACGAAGAGTTTTGAAATCTCGGCTCAAGAACTGGTCCCTTCGAAAGTCTTACCTGAGGTTTTCCTTCAGCCCGCCGAGGGTTTTGGAAACCTATGGGCACGGTGGAGGTACCGTTTTCAACACACTAGCTTACCTATCAAGATTGCGGCGATAGCGGGAGTCTTCTCAATTTGCGTGGGAGGTGTCATTTGGCGACGGAGGGCCAGCGCCCTGAAAAAATTCCCCCCACTTGAGCGCCTGGGCATGTCGGCGATCGGAAAGTACAGAGTACTACGCTCGGTGGGTCGCGGGGGTACCGCCGAAGTGTACGAGGCTGTCTCCCAGGACGATTCGGCTTCGATCCCTGTCGCCATCAAGTTGATGCACGAAACGGCCGGAGAAGTTGGCGGCGTTGAGCGATTCCGAAGAGAGATCCAGTCGTCATTGAAACTCCACCATAAGGGCCTAGCCGAAATCTACGATTGGGGTGAACACAATGATGGACGCCTCTATCTGGTGTGCGAACTTCTGCAAGGAGAGACGTTAAAGCGACGCATCGCGAAGAACGAAAACCTTTCCAGGGAGTTTATCATCGATCTGCTGGAACAGTTAGGCGCCACTCTCACTTACCTCCACGAGCAAGGATTTGTCCACCGCGATGTCAAGCCTGACAACATTTTCCTCACCGAGAAGGGCGAGGCGAAACTCGTCGACTTGGGAATCGCGAAAGGCCAAGACCTTGCTCCTCTCACAGAGATAGGTCTGATTGTAGGAACTCCGCACTATCTGGCTCCTGAACAAGCGCACGGACAAGCCACTCCGCAGTCGGATCAGTACGCTCTCGGAATCATCGTTTTCGAACTCTTGACCGGTCGGCGACCCTATGGCGGCCAGGAAACCTCGGAGATTGTCAAGAAACACCTCTCCAGCCCGGTACCACGCCTTCGACAATTCGCTTCAGATTCATCGGAGCAGCTGGAATCCGTTCTGGTAAAGGTCATGGCGAAACGCCCAGCCAATCGATACCCAAATGTCACCGAAGCGGTCCGTGCACTTTGTGAAGCCTTACAGAAGGGACCAAAAACCAATGACGATACTGAAGCATTCTCACTCTAGAACCTTGAGAGATGGAACCTCATGGAACTGAGTGGAGAAGCGACCGAGGGTTTCGTGGCTGACGGGGTTCAACCCGCTCACCCCTATTTCGAACTACAAGTCGTGGCGCAAGGGCAGGGAGAGTTTCGTCTTCCGTTTTTTCACGACAGAATCGATTTGGACCAGGCAGCAACCGAAGCGTTTCACGAGGGAACTCAGTGGTCGGTCGTGTTGAACGGGGAGTCGGTGGAATTGGTTCACCCTGATAAAGACGCAGGGATACCCTTTGGAACGGGAGATAGCGTCGAACTCGATGGCGCGAGAATCACTCTGCTCGATGTGCGGCGCCCGCCCTTGGCGACTCTTCACGGGATCAGCCCCAGTGTAGCCGGTCGTGTTTGGCAACTAGCCGAGCAACAGTCCCTTGTAGGCCGGAGCGGAAAGCGGATCAACCACGTTGAACTCCTGGATTCGACTATCAGTCGGACCCATGCGACGTTCCTGCCTGGACCTTTCGGTCGGGTGGCGCTCCTCGCGGAGGCATCAGGAACCCCTACAGTCGTAAATGGCGTGGAAGTTGCCGTGGGCAAAAACATCGAGCTGTCGCACGGCGACATCATAGGGTTCGGCAAGCTTCAGTTTCGCTTCTGGCTTCCTATCGACGCAACCAGCGCGGAGGCGGCGCTCTGTCTCAAGACGCTTGGGTCCTTTCACATTGAGCTCGGAGCAGAGGCCATCCTCTGGGATGTCAGCAATCCCAAAACCAAATGGCTCGTGGGCGCTCTAGGAATTCATTGGGACAAACCGTGTTCGGTCGAATGGCTCCTAGGGACATTCTGGCCAGACCTCGACAGCGCCCGCGCTCGAAAAGCGCTGGGCTACACCTTAGGCCAGATCAAGACAGCGCTCGGACTAGACGACAAGAATTTCGAAAGTTTAATCCTTCGAACGACCACAACCCTACAGTTCAACCCAAAGCGATTGGGCTCTCATGACCACGCCGAGGTGTCACGCCTCACCCGAAAATCCGTACCACTCACCTCAGCTATCGCGCTCGAAAGATTAGTCTCGCTCTATCAGGGCGGATTTCTGTCCGACTGCTACGAAGATTGGGCTGCGGAAGAACGCAGGAGTGTCGAGGCCGACGTTGTCAAAACGCTCCTACTTTCCGCTGAGTTCTTCGCGGAACGTCACGATCTTGTGACAGTAAAAGTGGCGACAGAAAAAATACAGGCCATCGATCCTCTGAGCGAAGAAGCGGTCAAAGTTCTGATGGAAGCGGCCCTAGAGGTCGGACGTCCAGACATCGCGCTCGAAGCCTACAAAAAATACGAATCCCTCCTCAAGAAGGAGGGAATGGAGCCGCACTCTGACCTTCTTAGATTGTCGTATCGTGCCAATCTAGGAATCTGAAGCGAATCTGGTGGGCGTCCGTTCGGTGGCAAGGTACCGGCTATTTTGTCCCTAGGCAAGCTAAGCCTGTTTGTCTTTCACGGTTTCGGCTATCTCAAAGGCTAGCTCCACGGCTTGCTCGGCATTGAGTCTGGGGTCGCAATTCGTCTGATAATTTCGGAAAAGATCTTTCTCCGAAAGCTGACTGCTCCCACCCGTACATTCGGTGACATCCTCCCCGGTCAGCTCGAGGTGAACGCCACCTGCGACACTCCCCAGGCTCTGATGAATGTCCCAAAAAGCTCTAAATTCACCGAGAATATCCTCGTAACGTCGGGTTTTACGCGATTGAGAACCTTGATAGGTGTTGCCGTGCATAGGGTCACAGACCCACAAAATTTCTAGTCCCTCCGACTTGAAGCGCTTCACCAAACGGGGAAGATGCTTCTCAATTTCTTGCACTCCGAACCTGGTGATCAAAGTGATTCTCCCCGCCTCGTTCTTGGGATTGAGTTTCGTCACGGCTCTTTTCAGTTCTTCGATGTCAAAACTTGGACCGACCTTGAGACCCACGGGATTCTCCACGTAACGCAAAAATTCAACGTGCCCCCCATCAGGTTGGCGCGTCCGGTCACCAATCCACAACATATTCGCACTGGCGCAGTACCTGCATCCAGAGGTTGAGTCGTTTCGAACCATCGTTTCTTCATACTCTAGTAGAAGCGCTTCGTGAGAGGTATAAAAAGAGACCAGATCGAGCTGTGGACTGTTCGGATCGATTCCGATGGACGCCATGAACCCAACAGCTTTCTTAATCCCACGAACAAGCTCTTCATACTTGGCATTTGCGTGGAAACGGTGGCCACTTGCCTCGTTCCAAGACTGGACCTGGTTGAGCGCGGCATATCCGCCACCGGTAAAGGCGCGAATAAGATTGAGAGTTGCCGCGGCCCTAAAGTACCCCTCCAACATCCGTGTTGGATCGGGGGTACGAGCTTCTCGTGTCGGCGCTGAACCGTTGACCATGTCCCCACGGTAGCTGGGCAGTTCGACCCCGTCGACAAACTCAGTGTCCGACGACCTTGGTTTGGCGTACTGGCCGGCCACTCGACCTATCTTTACGACCTTCTTGTCCCCCGCGTACGTCAAGATGACAGACATTTGCAGGATCACCTTCAGCAAGTCGTGGATTATGGGCTCGTGGCAGCGTGAGAACTCTTCCGAACAATCACCTGCTTGGAGAACGAACGCCTCGCCCCTTAAGGCTTGAGCCAAGTTGGTCTTCAGCTTTCGAGTCTCACCGGCGAAAACGAGAGAAGGCAGTTGGGAGAGCCGTGCAAGCGTTGCATCCCTGACTTGAGCATCCGGCCAGGAGGGTTGCTGCAGGACAGCACAAGAGCGCCAACTCGATTGGGGCGGGGTTACCTGGGAGAGAGAATCTTTCATGAAAAATCCCTTCGGGTTCATACAGCGATATCTCTTCCTGCTTGCTCAAATCGAATCTTGGTGTATTCAACTTGTTTCAGATCGCTGTTGGGTTCGTTAACATTTCCTCAACATGATTGAGAGTCCATCGAAGGTCCAGAGAGGATCCCTTGGCTATTGTTGCCCCAGAAGATAACCCAGTATCACCACGACCTTTAGGAGAACATTATGCAGATTCAAAGTGGAGTTAGCTACAACTTCAGACAGCCGGGAGCACGTGGAGTGACTGGGACCACCAGCAAACAGATTCAGGACGAACCGAGTTCGAGCATCTCATCCGCCTTGCCAGAGGTGATCCAAAACCCCGTTCTCCCTGGTGCAGGCTTAGGCGAGCGGTTCTTCCGTGGGACCATGTTCGCAGGCCGGGAGGTCAGCGACGTAGTGGCCAATGACCCGGCCCTTTTTGTGCGGGGTTTCGCAACGCGAATGCTTCCAGAGTTAATGAACCATGTGGACAATGGGCCGCTCGCCACAACCAATTCGACGATAGTCTCGGGAGTGAGAACGCTCGTTCTAGGAGCCGATATTTACCGGCTGCAGAGAACTTGGAAGGACCCCTCAGCTTCACCTTGGGAAAAAGGACTCGATGTTCTTCGGGTGGCCACAGACTCCATGGGACTCGTGGGTAGTGTTTTGCGTCTTGTCGCCCCGCAGTACGCGGGCCTGGGAAACGCGATGTTGGGCCTGTCTTACACCGCTGACCTCGTCAGCCACTCCGCTCGGGCGGGGATGCACGGGTCGTCAAGAATAGGGGCTTTCCGTCTTGCCGCGGAAGCTCGAGCACTCCAGGAAACCCGATAAATGTAACACATGTTAACAAAGTCCATGGCCCATCGTAGGTTAGCCGTGAGGCGCCCTGCTAGTCTGAATACACAGTAAGACATTACGCCAAACAACTTATAGGAGTATCCAAAATGATTAGCCTCAATGTAAAAAACGGTGAACTTCGCACTCGTACGTTCCCAAAAACCGATGAATCGCAAAGTGAGCCGAGTCCCAGCCTTGAAGGCGATGGCGCCCTAGAAGATGCGGTCATCGAGGCAGCACTCCAAGGAGGGAAGAACGATAAGTTCATTCGTTCCATCCACACTCCCCGCGTGAGAGAGTTCATTAAAGAAGCCCAGACACACGCATCGACCATTGAGGGAGACGATACGCGAAACAAAAGTTGGGTCAAAAAGACGTCCCGATCTGATACCGCGACAGAACTCTTTTCCGGAACCGTAGGCGAAAAACTTGGCTGGGCCGATACGAATGTCGGTTTCAACGGATCAAATCTCGGCGAGTGGAGAATCGTCGCAAGCTTCGACGAGCCCAACTTTCAACAGAAACTTCTCATCAGTACGGGAGCCGATCACGAAGTGACTCTGTTCACCAAGACCAGTTCGGCCGAAGGTGTCAACTATATCCAAGAAGTGACGTCTAAGTTTTTGCCGGAAATCGGACAAGTGAGTGGTCTCGATGTTGAAGAGAGCCTGACCGCCTGGGAGATCAGATAAGACTTTACCCCGGCGATGACTCTATGGAAAGTTTAGGAACTTATGTCAGTGACTCTACATATTCGGCGAAGGATAGGATCGATCGCGGCCTGCTGTTTTCTGCTTTGCACGGGACCCGTACACCCTGAAACCGGGTATCTTGATGCAGCCCAAGAGTGGCTTGAGGTTTGGAACAGTAGCAAAACTTTAACGGACCAGGAAAAGGTCGATGCTTTCCGGACCGACGTTGCCGAGAAGTTTCCC
>JBBKWP010000209.1:0-11522 GCA_037968995.1 Candidatus Xenobia bacterium | reverse complement strand
GCCGTTGTAGCCGCCGCCGCCGCCGGGAAATCCGCCGTACTGATTACCGAAGTTAGGAGAGCACTGGTAGCCGCCGTACTGCTGTCCGCCAAATCCGCCGCCATAAGGCTGGGGATAAGAGCCGGCACCTTGATGGCATTGATTGTGGTGGCTTGAGTGGTGACAATGGTCACGGCCGCCGAAGAGGCTGCCCACAAGTCCACCGACGCCCGCACCTAAAAGTGCAGTCAACGGATTTCCGCCGCCGGCGAGTCCACCAACGAGCCCCCCGAGCAAAGCTCCGGTAAGTCCGCCACGTTGGGCTCCTAAGGTACGTTGGCAGCAGTTACTGAATCCACCGCCCCAGCTAGACGAAAGGCTATTCGCGGCGAACCCCAGTCCCATTCCAATCAAAGGTAATTGCATACTTCTCTCCTCGTGTAAATCTTGAACTTCTCAATGGGATTATCCCTTAGAAGCGTGGGGAGTAAAGCCCCATGTATCGATGTTTACATTTTGTTAACATGAGTTAACCTATTGTTAAAAACTTCCTTCGTAGAATTGAGCCTCATCGTCGGAGTGAAAGAAAAGAGATTCTACGATACATTCCGAAGCACTCAGCATGAAAGCTCTCGTTCTCCACGGCTTCACGGGCTCCCTCGACACAGTTTCGGCCCTATCATCTCCCTTCACGGCCCAGGGGTGGGAAGTCTCCATGCCAGTCCTAAGGGGCCACTCAACCGAACCTGACCACCTTCATGCTGTGCACTGGCGTGACTGGATGAGTGACGCCCGTAAGGCGCTGCGAGCCATCGCTCCGGACGATGACCAACAAGTGGTGGTCGCCGGACTTTCCTTGGGGGCGCTCTTAGCCTGCCATTTGGCGGCCGAATTTCCGAACCGAGTGAAAGCGCTCGCCCTGCTTGCCCCGGCCTTCGCGTTTCGTTCGAAACTGCTTCACGCTCTTCCAATTATCAAGACCGTTCGTCGCGATTGGCCCTCGGTTCCAGCGTATGTTGATCAAGAACTCTTCGCTCACAATACGAACTACTCCAGTTTCCCATTGGAAGCTCTCGCCTCAGTGATACGTTATGTGCCCGTGGTGGAGAGTTTGCTTCCCCACATTCTTTGCCCGGTGGGAATTTTTTTCGCCCAGGGCGACACAACCATTTCTGGCAAGGTGCCAAAATTTTTGGAATCGATCCTGGGCTCGGACCGAGTGACACACTTCAGCTACGAACGTAGCAATCACGAAATGCTTCAAGATGCTCAGGCCGAAGAGGTCGCTACCGACGTAACTCAGTTCCTCGCACGCTGCGTGCAACCGCTGACACGGCCGTCAAACTGAGGTCGCGGCGAGCGCGAAACAACGAATCTTCGAGTAGCCAATATTTTGGGCCACAGAGACCGCGTGGGAAAGGGTGGCTCCCGTGGTCACGACGTCATCGAGGAGAATAAGTGGAGAGTCGTGCCGGACTTCGCGATCTGGGTGCTCGTGGGCGGTTTTCGGGTAGCGTGATAAGCGTTCGGTCGGTGACATGCCCCGACTGCTTTCCCGAGTCTCGCCCAACAACTCGTAAAAAGCTTGTTCCACTGGCGCACAGCGGCTTTTAGCAAGGAGATCTTGTTCCATCATGGCCGGCAGTGAGAATCCCCGAAAACGTTGTCCTTGCCTCGAGGAGCTAACGCCGGCCACCCGACTTCCACGAAGGTCTCCCCAAGTTCTGAGAATCTGTTGAGAGGCGACCCTCACCAGTTCTTGAGCCAAAGCCCTATGACCATCTTGTTTGATGGATTTCAGACAGCGTCCTAACAATCCGTCATAAGAACCGAGCACAAGAACTATCGATCCGGCGACCATGAACTCTTCGCACTGGAGGGTGCCGCGGCATTTCGCGCAGAGGTAATCAGAGCCACACGTCTGACAACCCACGCAGACTGCGGGAAACAGAAATTTAGCTAATCGGAGGATATCGCCTTCTTCTCGAAACGAGCGCCACTGGCAAGCAACACACCCTGATAGGCTTGATCTGCCTGCAAATGGCAAGACGAGCCTACTAGGCTGGCCCGGATCTTGACCCCGGCGTCCACGATAGTTCGAGACCAGACCACGCTATCACTCACGACCGCATCGCTACCGATGACTACATCATCACCGATTACGAGCGGACCCTCTAGGCGGGCACCCGATTCCACCACCACATTGTTGCCCAAGAGCACGGGAGCTTCAAGGTGGGCGTCGGGACTGATCTGACAGTCACGACCTTGCTGTATTCCGGACTTGGGCGAGAACGAACTGGTTCCGAGCGTCGCGCGACCCGTAAGAAGATCACGGTGAATCTCCCGATAGGTCAAGGGCTCCTCAAAATCCTCCCAGTAGACGTCCTCAGAGAGATCGGGGCGATAAGCGAAAAGGCCGCTCCCAGTTTCGAGCAACATTGGGAAAAGATGCCGTCCGAAATCGTACGGGCGAACGTCGGGAATCTGCTCAAAGATCTCCGGTTCGAAAATATATATGCCACTATTAATCCAGGGAAGAACGGCTTCTACCTGACTCGGTTTTTCCACAAAATGGCTCACCTGTCCCGACTCCTCGATGTCTAGGTGACCAAAGCGGGTGGTACCTTTCGAGGGAAAAGCCACCACGGTTGCCACGCCGCCATGGGTCTTATGAAACTTGAACGCCTTGGCAAGATCGAGGTTCGTCACGCAGTCCGTGCTCACCACGCAGAAAGTTTCGTCAAAATGGGCTCGTGCTAAAGCGACTCCTCCAGCGGTTCCCGAGAGTTCCGTTTCCACCGTCAGATGAATCTTGGGCTGGTGTTGCTCCATTCTAGAGACGAGAGCGTCACTCACCGCTCGATGAAGGTAATGTAGGTTGATGACCACTTCGTCGACACCCGAATCAGAGAGCCAATCGAGAAGATGCTCGATGGCAGGCCGGTTGAGGATTGGGACCAGGGCCGTGGGGAGCGTATAGGTGAGCGGGTAGAGGCCAGTAGCGGCCCCTGCCGCCAAAATCATGGCTTTCATTGGAGAACCTTGACGGAGCCTTTAGGATCACGCAGAACAATTCCCGCAAATCTCGGTAAGGCCAACATTCTACGCCAGCGACTCGGTTGTTTCCAAAGCCGGTATAGCCACTCAAAGTGAATTCTCTGGACCCAGGCGGGAGCCCGTTCGACGGTTCCGGCGTACGCATCGAGGCTGCCCCCCACCCCTATGCCGATTCGGACTCCGGCATCCTCAAGGCGAGTCTGGTGACGACGCAGGAAAAACTCTTGGCGCGGGCATCCCAAGGCCACGAAAAGTACGGTCGGTCGCGCAGCACAGATCGTATCGATGATCATCTCTTCGTCTTGCTCGTAGCCGTCGAGTATTCCAACACACTGAAACTCCCCGAGGTTCTCTTTAAGGTTCGCCACGGCCTGAGCGGCGATCCCGGGACTCGCCCCATAAAAGAAAAAGCTATCTTCGTCCTGAGCCGCTGAAATCAACTCCGCCAGAAGATCGACGCCGGTCACCCGTTCCGGGGCGGGCAGTCCGGCCAGGCGGGCCGCAAAAACCAAGCCGATCCCGTCGGGAACCACGAGATCTCCGTGTCTTACTACATCTAAAAACTCTCGGTTGTGCTGCGCGGTCATCACCATTTCAGTGCCCAAAGTCACCACTAGGGAGAAGCGTGGAGCTTTCATGGCCGCCAGGAGATGTCGGCGGGCGCTGTTTCGGGTGACGGGGTGAAAGGGCACGCCAAGAACCTCATAGCGAACGAGTTCTCGGTTCGGATCGCTGTCGTCGGGGGCCCCTATGGCCAATTCACTAAGGTGTGTCATCGACCCCATCCCAATCTGGTTGTCGAGGTAGAGTCATGATGAACTTACTGCCCTCTCCAAACTTACTTTCCACGGTAAGGTCGCCGCCATGCGCGTCCACCAAATGCTTGGCGATCGAGAGCCCCAAGCCTCGCCCACCAAAGCGGGTGGCACGCGCCTTTTCTACCCTGTAGAATCGTTCGAAAATCTTGGGAAGTTCCGTTTCAGGGATCCCCTGACCCTCGTCTTGAATCTCGATGGTAGCGCGTTCAGCGGAAAAATATAGTCGAACGTAAACGTTCGTTTTGGGTTCAGAGTACTTGATGGCATTATCGATCAGGTTTAGCAAAACTTGAGAGATACGATCGTGGTCGAGTTTCCAGGGAGGAGACTCCTCGGGGAGTTTCGTGTGAATCACCATGTCGTTGTCTTGTGCTCGAGGTTTCAAAACGGACACGGTGTGGCTCAAGATCTCTTTGAGGTCGCAAGGGACCATATTGAGATCGACTTGGTCGGCCTCCATCATGGAGATGTCGAGGAGATCTTTGATGAGACGTTCGAGACGTTGAGTTTCTGTATAGATGGTTGTCAGCCACCGCTTAGTCAAGACAGGATCTTCCATAGCGCCTTCTAAAAGCGTTTCAGTGTAGCCCTTGATGCAAGTCAGCGGGGTCCTGAGTTCGTGACTCACGTTCGCTACGAAAGTGATCATGATCTCATCAAGACGGCTTTTGAGGGCCGCTTCTTTGCGGGCTTCATAGACCAACCGGTCGATGGGGAGGTCGGGGTCGTGATCGATCACGGTGTAGCCGCTTCGCAGTTCTATCTGCTCGTCCATTCCAAGTTGGTTGGCTGTATTGTTCATCACAGTGAAGAGTTTTTGAGTGGCGCGGGTGGCGATCAGCTTGAGGTCGCTGGTGGCGAACTTCTCCTTCCGTCGGGGTGGCGCGAAGAGAAATACGACAAAAAAATCCGAACCGGGGCCACCGACGGCAACCAAGTCTTCGTCTCGGAAAAGTCGACCTTTTTGACCCATAAGAGTCGCTTGGATGGCCACCAGAATCTTTTCGGCGTCCGTTTTACCGTATTTGTCCCGCAATGCTAAAAACTCGACGACATCGAAGTAGAGAAAGCCGGCCTGATGACGAGTTTTCAACTCTTTGGCGACCTGTTCGAGAATGTCGGCTATAAAGGGTATCGGTAAAGTGTCGGTCGTCTCACTCATCGGGGGATGCTCCTTCGAGGTAGTTGCGATTTGTGAGATCCATACCCAGGGGAGTGACGGACACAAACCCAAGATTCACGGCCTCAACGTCAGAGCCAGGCTCGGAAATACCCTTAGGTAGGTCCCCAGTGAGCCAAAAATAGCGTTCTCCTCTGGGATCAACTCTCTCAACAACCTGCTGAGCGTAATGCGTGTGCCCCTGATAGGTGTATCGCCAACCCTTAATATCGGCAAGGTCGCGGCACGGCACGTTGATGTTGAGACACGTTCTTTTGGGCCAGTCGTAGTTGCTTTGGGAAAGGAAGTCCGCTAACCAGGTGGCCGCGGTGTCATAACGTTGATCGCGGTAATCGCCGACCGAGATAGCGATGGAAGGAACCCCGTTGAGAGCCCCTTCCATGGCACCGGCGACGGTACCGCTATACAACACATCGTCCCCCAAGTTGGGCCCAGTGTTGATCCCGGAAACGAGCAAGTCGGGAGGTTTGTCTAAGAGATGATGCAAAGCGATAAAGACGCAATCTGCCGGTGTACCCGTTACAGCGAACGAATGGGGCAAGGGATCGTTTGTCTCGAAAACTCTCAGCGGCGAACGGAAAGTGATGCTTCGGCTGACCGCGCTCTGTTCACTGTACGGCGCGACCACCGTAACATCGCCAATTCTCGCCAAAGCTTGACTGAGTTCGCGGAGACCGACAGATTGAATACCGTCATCATTGGTGACTAAGATTCGCATTTAGAAATGTGATCTGTTCTCTGGCATGCCCTTCGCGACTAAATGGTGCTTCGACCCTGAGCCAGAAGTCGCTCCGCCTCCTGGATCAGCTCATGGACTTTCTCGGCGCGAGGGTCAGAATCTGTATCGTCGTCCCAATGGAGCCAACGATATGCCGTGGCGACCGCCGCGGTCAGAACCAATCCGGTCCCAGTCCCCAAGGCCAACCAGTGCCAGGTAGTGACTCGCCTCCTTGGCCGGCGATGTACGACATCTTTTCGAGCGCTGGGTTGCATCGTTTCTTCCTTCTTAATCAGATTTTTTCCTCAGGAGCGCTCCGATGGCCGTGGCCACCAGGGTTGTGAGTAAACCTATCACAGTGCCTAGCACTCCCATGGAAAGGTAGGCAAAGCCGGCCTCGGGATCGCCCCATGCTTTGGCAACATTTCCTCCGAAAAGCGACGAGAGTGGGAGCGTATCGCCCATGGGAAGCGGAAACTCTGTCTCGGTAAACATGAAATAGATGAGCGCTCCCATTCCTAATTGGATGAGCATCTTAGCCCACCAAGGAATTTTGGGAAGAAAGGCCGTCACGACAAAAAGTATCAAGGTCCCGAACGTTGTGATCATCCGATGTGATTCGCTTTCTTAAACACAGAGGCCTGCCCGGCAGGGGCAACATACTCTAATGCTAGAGCGTAAAGGTTTTCTCGATGACGTGTAAGGAATCAGGGCCGCGAACCGGGATAGGATCGTCGTTCGGTACGACAGTGAAATCCTGCTCGAGATGCTTTCCGTCGGGATGCTTGAAACTTAGACGATAGTTGCCAGGGGGCAGTTTGAGCCCAAACTGGCCACTGTCGTTGGTGGCTACCCCGATGCTGCCCTCTTGACCGACGACCTGCGCCTCTATCTCGGTGTTAGCAAGCGGCTTTTTGGCGCCTTCTAGAACGGTTCCGACGAGTTGAATAGGGCGGTTGGTTCCAGGAATAATGTATTCTCCGACTCCCGTACCGCGACATGTCGGGCAGCCTTCCTCTTTGACCCGGCCGAGGCCGTCACAGGTCAGGCAAGTCATTTCCTTACGTGTGTCTCCATCGAAAAGGGGTGACTGTCCGAGCTTCCCACCTGCCAATAGCATCGTTGGGATCAGCATCATCAGGACCGCCAGTCCTAAGAGAAGTCTTTGTCTGGTAGCAAATGTCATAGAAGGACCTTCAATGTACGAGAGGAACCGGCATCCGGTGGCCAACTCGTTGGAAATTTTACAAATCGTTACGAAACCTGTCGTCGACCCCGCGTTTCTGCGGGATTGGCTAGCCTTCCTGTCCCATGAACAGGAGTTCTCGGTTCATCTCTTTTATGCACCAGAGGCTTTCGGGATGGAGGATGGACCGAGCTTGACCGAGCGCTTTCCTGGAGTCCAACTGCATCGCATTGAGAAAGTTTCCCTGCATTCCGCCGCCAAACAAGCGGTGGTGTTTTTGTCCGACTACCTCGACCTGAAATACCTTTCGGGAGCACTCTCTCCGGCCCTGATACACACACATGACAGCCGCTCCCTCATCCTCGCACGTTATTTCTTCTCCGAAAGCCCGCGGCTTCATTCCTGGTGGCTCGATGACCGGACCGCCCATCGTTACTGGCGGGTCAGTGTCGAGCGCATGGCGCATTGGCGGACCTGGGAAACGGTGGAAGCCGAGACGGACGCGGAAAAACCTCCTCACATATTGGCTCCCTTAGCCTCCCGACAGTTTCCCCTGCCAACCCCTTTGACCCTCGATGGTGAATATCGTCGAGGAAAGGCCTTTACGACCTTGCGAGAGATTTATCGTTCGGTCCTACGAAGTACGGACCTTAGAGCTCGACCGTAGGAGTGGACGAAGAGACCTCTATTTGGAAGCATCCTGCTCGTTCCGTGCGGTGGGGGCCCTGGAAAGCGGAACCCGCGCCCGATTCCCAGACGAGACGCTTAAAACTTCTTTTGCTACACGGGTTCGCAGGCTCTCCCGCGGAGCTTCGGCCGTTCGGACAAGCCGCGGTGAATCGCGGATTTAAAGTGAGCGCTCCCTTGCTTCCGGGGCACGGCGAGAATCTGGAAGCGATGCGGGACTGTCGACGAACTGATTGGACAGAAGCGGTCGTCCACACCTACGAGAGTCTTCGAAGGGATGACTCCCCCGTTGCCATTGTAGGCTTCTGCCTTGGTGGAGCTCTGGCGTTGAATCTCGCGGGCCAGCTTCGTCCTCGGGTTGTTTGTTGCTTAGCAACCCCTTGCGAAGCCCTCGACGATGTTTCTTTTCCTCAGGAAATGTTCGACGGTGAGCCGGTGCGTTCAGTCCTCGCTAGTCTGCGTGACAGCCCCAGTCCCGAAGTTGTGCGCTGGCGGATGAAAGCCTGTCATCACAGCGTTCCTGAATCCTTTTTTCAGGAATATCAGCTCTTGATTGAAGAGTTAGGGTTGGGACTCAAAGGCGTGAATTGTCCGCTGTTGGTGGCTCAATCCCGTAACGACCGTATTACGCACCCCGAGAACGCTCAAAAGATCATCGACGCGACCTCGTCTGCCCGCCAAAAACTTGTCTGGTCACGCCAAGCAGGCCACGCACTGATGATAGACAACGGTCGAAGAGCTCTGTTTCGAGAGATTTTGAATTTCTTGGAAGAAGAGGACCATAGCCATAGGCTTGATGTCTAGGTGCGATACTTAGGCTTGATAAACAGCCCGGTCCGTGGCCATCTCGACGGCAATCGATAGGGTACTTTGTAGCGACTCCAGCGGTCCTGGATGTCGGGCAAGGACCACTTCGTAGAGATGCGTCAGGATCACTTTCTTGGGGGCCGCACGATGGCAGATTTCGGCCACATCCTCCCACGAGAGATGAACTTCACGACAAGAGAGCGGCTCGATTCCCCGGGGAAAGCAAGAACATTCGCAAAAGAAGAGATCTGACCCTTGGGCGACTTCGAAGACGCCGTCGCAAAGGCTGGTGTCTCCAGAAAAAGCCACGGTTTTTTGTTGGTTCCGAAAGCGATAACAGTGGGCTTTCATGTCGCCGTGACGAGCAGGGAAAGCTTCTACTGTCATGGCGCTACCGATCGTCTGGCTAGAACCGTCTGGGCAAAGCTCCACGACCTCGAGTTTCTCTGACTCGGGTTTCAAGGACGGCCAAGCGCCAAAGATTCGGTCCAAAAAATCAACGGTTCCGCTCGGCCCGTATATCCTTAAGGGAGGACCGGCAGGCCAAGGGTCCGGCGCGTATTTTCGGGCGAATAAAAAAGGCACTAGGTCGCTGGTGTGGTCGGGGTGGAAGTGAGTCAGCACAACAGTCTCGACGGTCGCCATGGGGAGTCCGGCCAGCAGTCCGCTGCGAAGAGTGCCTGGACCGAGGTCCATGACAAGACTTCCCTCGCTTCCCTCTATAAAAAATCCCGACCCGGCGCGATGAGGCTGGGGATCAACCGTCCCACTTCCTAAGACAGTGACTCTCACCGACGTCCCCTCATCAACGTCACGGGGCGTTAGCTAGTTCGATGACGTTGTAAAGAGCGTCTCGACGGGCCGGTTCGCGTCCGGCTTGTCGGATTAGGTCTCGCAGGCGCTCTTCGGTGACGCCCACAGGAGTTTCACAACCGGCCATATGGGTGATCCGCTCATCGACTACTGTGCCGTCAAAGTCGTTAGCGCCGTAGTGTTGAGATTTGACCGCATTTTCCAGCCCGCTCATGACCCAGTAGGCTTTGATATTCGCAAAATTATCGAGCATCAAACGGCCTACCGCGACTTGGCGCAACACGCCTTCGGAGTCCATAAAACGTAACTTCTTGAGCGGTGTGTTGTCGGGATGGAAACGCAACGGTATGTAGGCTAAAAATCCGCCGGTGCGATCCTGGAGTTCGCGCAGACGGATTAAGTGGGTGACCCGTTCTTGGTCGGTTTCGATGTGGCCGGCCAACATCGTAGCCGAGGTGCGGATATCGAGGTTGTGAGCGGCCTCGTGGACCTCTAACCATTGGTCGGGTCCCATTTTGTCGCGATACAGTTTCTGATGGATTCGGTCGGTGAGAACTTCCGCGCCACCGCCCGGCATGGACCCAAGACCGTGCTCTTTGAGATCGCGTAGCACCCAATCCACACTTCGGTCGGCCAGTTGCGCGAAATACTCAATCTCTACGGCGGTGAAGGCTTTGAGATGAGCCTCGGGATAGTGATCACGCAGGGTGGCTAAAAGCTTAGGATAGTAAGCGTAGGGATAGTCGGGGTGGAGTCCACCCACGATGTGGACTTCGGCGCCCGGGAGCCCCTTGAGCGGCGCTACGCGCTCAATCATCTCTTCCATACTCATTTCGTAAGCGCCGTCTTCTCCGCGCTTTTTGGCGAAGGCGCAAAACATACACGAAAGAGTACAGAGATTACTGTAATTGAGGTGCATGTTGATAATGTAGGTGGTTCGCCGCCCGTGACGACTCTCTCGGACGGTGTTGGCCAAGCGGCCCAGTTCCTCGATGGGAGCCTCGCTATAGAGGTACTCCCCCTCTTGCGCGTCCAGCCTTTGACCGGCGGCGACTTTCTCTTCAATTTGAGTCCACATACTCATGCTTTCAACTCCTGTCGACCCCACCTTGTGAATTATTTCACAACCTTCAACCTAACTCCTGGTATCCGGTTGCTTAATGGGTCGGTACTCTGGCGTCTCCCTCGATCCAGGCCACCCCATTGGGGCCGTACTCCTTCTTCCAGAGCGGCACCCTCTCTTTTGTGGAGTCTATCAGAAATCGCGCCGCTTGAAAGGCGCCATCGCGATGGACCGAGGAAGCGGCCGCGATAACGGCGATCTCTCCGGGGTCCAAACTTCCAACGCGATGTTCCACGATGACCGCGCCCAGATCGAATCTATCAACGGCTTCCAGACAGATCGCTTGAAGTTCCTTTTCTGCCATTTCTCGGTAGGCGGTGTAGTCCAGGCTCTTTGTTACCTGTTCTCCCGTCAGGTCCCGGACAGTTCCGAGAAACAAGACCACGGCACCGCAATCGGTCCGTCGAACGGCCTCCAAAGCGCGGTCGCAACTGAGCGGTTCTTCACGAATTGCGACGCTCACTCGCCCTTGAGTCCCCCCTCCGCTCACCGGCGGAATGATGGCGAGTTCAGCGTTCGGCGGGATGACATCTGTCAGTTCAGCGAAGCACTGATTTACGGCCACTCGGAAACGGCGTTCGAATTTCTTCAGTTCAGGCTCCCGTGCTTCGACGATCTCAAGAAATCCGGCAACGTCACATTGGTCCGGGAGTTCCAAGATCTCTTCGTTATTCCCCATGAGATCCGCCAAGGAGGCGAAATATAGTGCTTTGACTCGCATGGCTTGGCTCAGATGAAAGCCGGTTCCCGATATTCGCCATAAACGGCTTTAAGAACTTCTACCATCTCCCCCACCGTGGCGTAAACTCGAACCGCGTCGAGGATTTCTGGCATAACGTTGCGTTCGGCCGCTGCCGACGCTTTGAGGCGTTCCAGCGCGCTCTTTACCGCCTCATCATTCCGCTCAGCCTTCACTTTGGCCAAGGTCTTCCGTTGACGCTCCTCAGCGTCTCGTCCGATCTTTAGAATAGGAATTTCAAGCTTCTCATCGAGGTTCTCGAACTTGTTTACGCCCACGATGATCTCGTCTTGCGTTTCGAGTTTGAGGGCGTAGTCATAGGCGCTGCGGGCCAACTCGTTCTGAAAGAAACCGTTTTCGATACCTTCATAGATTCCGCCTTGGGCTTCAATTTTCTCAAAATAGGCGAAACACT
>JBBKWP010000208.1:0-3657 GCA_037968995.1 Candidatus Xenobia bacterium | reverse complement strand
CATCGGGAGACCCGGCTGCAGCGGTAAAGTCAGGCTACATCGACTGAGCACGCCTCACATTCGTTCCTTGTTTCACTAAATCAACAGCCTCCATACAGCAGTCCGAAGCCGCAACAATCCCTCGACGACCCTTTGCGGCGATGTTGCCAGAGCCCTAGCCGCCGCTCCCAAGCGACTCGACCACGTGACTTCAATGCAATCAATCTGACTTTCCATAAGGGGACGTTGAGAGAAAAACGGCCTAACCCTGGGCCCTCGCATAACCAAATCGCTCGGCGGCTTGGTCGGTGAGGTGCCGGGCTACGGTTTGGGTGCCGGTGTGGCTCATGAAACTGGTCGAAATATCGAAGAAGGCGGCGGCGTAGTCTAGCTTGTCGTCGCTCACGTCGGTGATATTTTTGAGCGTTCCGACCACTTTGTCGCGAGTGAGGCCGGACTTTTGCATGAAAGCGTTCAGCGGGTTACTGGCCAAACCGACCACTCGCCCGATGAAGCCTTGCTTTTCATCCACTCCGCTGCCGGGGAGGTGTTCACTGAGTTTTCGAAAGAGGGCGTTGTCGGTCCAGCCTAAGGAGTTGTTGGAAATTTTGGACCCGACGGTGGAGAGAAAATCCGGCCCCAGAGGAAGCAGTCCGTCGATTCCGATGATGGCGGCGAGGCGCAAAGCGGCTTCATTCCCGTACACGCCTCCACGGTCGAGATCGGCGGCCCACTCGCTGAGGCCGTCTTTGGAGAGCCCGCGTAGGGAGAGGTGGGCCAGGGCTTCGCAGGTGAGTTTTAAGCACAAGTCGATGGTTTGAGTGGTGTCCGCCTTGGGCGTGATTTTCGAAAGTAAGGAAAGCATTTTGAAGCGCTCGCCCATTTTGTCCGCAAACGATGCGGCGGCCACGGCTTTGTCGGCGGAATCGGCGATCTGGTAGAAAAACAGCGCTCGGCGCGCTCCGCCGTCTTCGGCGTAGAGTTGGTCCACGTGGTTGGCGATGGCTTGGATGCGACCGACTCGGGCGTCTCCGGTGACAGCTTTGACCATCTCTTCGAGTGCGATCACGTTGCCGTAATCGCCGGGGATGACAAAATCGAGACCCGACAGGGTCATGGTGGTGAGGCTGCGTCGGGACAGTTGGCTCAACTCTTGGCTTAAAGGTGTACTGCTCATGAGTCTAGGATCCCCATATCGCGGGACCTTCAAACGAACACCACGCAAACCTGAGCGGAGAGGAGGAAATGCCCTACCCCCGCAGGCTGTCCAATCAGTTGGGCGAATGCATAGAGGTGGGATATCTTCCAGCTACCTTAGGCGTCTTGGGCCTTTTCGCGGGGCGTCAAGCGGCCATCGCGCGCGGTCAGTGCCCCCATCGCGGGAAGGTCTGGGGGGCCTTTATCTTGCCGTTGCTGCTCTTGCCACTGATGATGCAACAGTCCCCCCTCATCCTTTTGGTCTCCGTGGGTGCGGCGCTCGGCGCGGGTCTTACCGCCCACTCCTCGATGAAAGTCAGCCTAGTGGCTACGTTCGTTGGTGTGGTGGCCGGAACGCTCGTCAACAGTCAACTCTTTCCCGGCTCACGCCGAATCCCAGGACTTTTCCCGGCCACCGTAGCATCCCCGGGAAAAGATCCTCGAGAGACGCCGAGTGCGGTCTCTCGGAAGAGGCCGTTGAAAAATGTGCGGAATTTGTGGTCTCGTCAGTCGGCGAAGGCCCCCTTCAGAAATACAAGTACAGATTCAGGCGATGCTCAATATCCTGCGTCACCGAGGTCCTGACGGCGAAGGTCTGTGGCTGAGCGAAGACCAGAGCGGTGTGGGCCTAGGCCACCGTCGTCTCAGCATCGTGGACCTGAGTGAGCATGGCGCCCAGCCGATGACATCTCAAGATGAGCGTTGGGTGGTGACGTTCAACGGTGAGATCTACAATCACCGCGACCTTCGAGAGGACCTGGAAAAAAGGGGCGCGAGATTTCAGGGTCACTCCGACACCGAAGTCTTGGTGGCTTGCCTACAGGCCTACGGGTTAGAGGAAACCTTGCCCCGCCTGGTGGGCATGTTCAGTTTCGCGGCTTGGAACCAGGATACCCGGACGCTTTCGCTGGCCCGAGACAGGTTGGGGCAGAAGCCGCTCTTTTATGGAACGTTTCGGGAAGAATTTGTCTTCGGGTCCGAACTGTCGGTGATGAACAGCTTTGACGAAAAGCCGGAACTCGATCGCGACGCTTTGGCGCTGATGCTCAGGTATAAGGCTATCCCGGCTCCCTGGACGGTGTATCGAGGCCTTTCTAAACTGATGCCGGCAACCTACGTGGAGTTCGACTACGAGACCTTTGAAGTGTCTCAACCACGAAGCTATTGGGCGCCCATTCTCCACGCCGGTGCTCAGAAGGGCGACCGTCAGGAATTTCAGGAGCAGGCGACGGCGCTTCTAGACGAGGCCGTTCGGATTCGATTGATGGGCGATGTTCCCATCGGAGCGTTTTTGTCTGGCGGAATCGACTCCACCTTGGTGGTAGACGCTATGCAGAGAAACTCGTCGCGTGCTGTCAAGACGTTCACCATCGGCTATGAATCCGCGGCTTTTGACGAGGCCGAGCAGGCCGCTGTGATCGCTCAACGTTTGGGAACGGACCACACCCGCCTTCTTCTCACCGAACAGGACGCTCTGGATTTGGTGCCCCGAATTGGCGAGCTTTATGACGAGCCGTTTGGGGATTCTTCTCAAATTCCGACTCTTCTTTTGTCTCGTTTGACTCGACAGCACGTGACCGTGGCTCTTTCCGGCGACGGCGGAGATGAGGCGTTCGGCGGGTACAACCGTCACGTCTGGCTACCCAGAATTTCAAGATACCTAGGCCCTCTGCCGAGGCCCGCGCGGCGCTTTTTGCTGTCGGTGCTCAACAGTTCAGGGGTGCGGGGGGTCCTTCGAGCGGCCGCCGACCGGGGTTGGCTGCCCATCAGGTTGGTGGACGACAAAATGGATAAACTGAGCGCCATGCTGAGTTCGACGTCGCTGGCTCACCTTTTTCGCGATGCCTTGAGCGATTGGGACGCATCATGCGACATCGTTCGGGAAAGCTCCCAAGGGGCTATCGACGAGTTGGCCGGAGTCCCACACACCTTGTCCGAGATCACCCAGTTGTGCCTGGCCGATTCGCGACACTATCTCCCAAACGACATCCTGGTTAAAGTGGACCGGGCCTCTATGGCCTTTTCTTTGGAGGCGCGCTCTCCGTTTCTCGATCATCGGTTGTTCGAGTTCGGCCTCGGCCTCCCTGATTCAGCCAAAGTCCAAGGAACACAAGGGAAGCAACTCCTGGTGGACATGCTGGGTCACCGCCTACCCAAGGAGCTTTGGGAGCGTCCGAAGATGGGTTTCGCGGTTCCCATTGGCGACTGGCTGCGTGCGGACTTGAGAGACTGGGCGGAGGGACTGTTCCAAAGCATGGATCCGGACGTCTTGGACGTGGGTACGATTTGTCAGTACTGGAATGAGCACCTAAGCGGTGAGCGCAATCACCAGCACAAGTTGTGGAACGTGCTCATGCTGTTGTCTTGGTTGGGGGCAAACGGGCGCTAAAAAGTAGCTCAAATCTCGACATCTCGGGACAGCGAAGATTCGCGCACGAAGCAAAGCTCCTCGCCCATCAGCGGAGATTTTTGAAAAAACTC
>JBBKWP010000207.1:0-15134 GCA_037968995.1 Candidatus Xenobia bacterium | reverse complement strand
GAGGGAAGTCGGGCGGGAGCGATGTTTATCAATAATCAGTTTAAATCAAAATTTCAAGCCGACTCCAACGGCATTTTCGAACTTAAGGCCGTCGCTCCGGCGGGCGCTCAAGTGTCTATGTCGCAGAAGAAGCCCGACAATAAATACGCCCAGAACCTCAGTTTCCCAGCCGACGCCGGGGCGCCGTAAGGTTCTATAAGCTCCCGCCTTCGCATCGCTGAAGTCGGAGGATGGCGGGCGACGGGAGGGAAGTGCTGGGCATGCGACACTTATTGCTTCTGCTGATTCTTCTTGTTTTCACCCTCCCGAGCACCGCCCAAGCGATCATCGACGACTTGCACATCAGCCGCGACGGCGATATCGTCAACATTCGCGTCAGTGTTCGCAACACCGGGAACGCGACGCAGGCCGGTCCCATGTTGATCGAGGTCTTCGCTCGTCAGACCTCTAGCGATGACTGGCAGCCTGTCATCTCCTGGAGTAACATTCCCAAATTAGCCAGCGGTCACAGGGTTTCCCGCGACTATTTCTCCCAGGATGAGGACCAGGTCACGGCCATGGCCGCCCGAGGGCTTTTCGAGGTTCGGGCCATCCTGAGTGGTCAGGGCCTGTCCGAGGTTACTGAGAAAGTTGCCGATTACGATCCCGATCACCATCATTAGAGTCACATCAACACGCCACTTGTCCAACTCTTGCCTCCCGAGGCTCCAGTAGGGAGCCAATGTCGGGCGTGGACTTGGGTGGAGGGGTGGCGTGGAGTTGAACCGGTGACTATCCCAAATGCTTGATGAGCATCCAAGCTCCCATACCGACCATAGCGAGGTTTTCGCTCAGCGAAACGAATCCTAAAGGGACGTTGGTGTTTCCCCCGGCACAGGCGCATTTCAGTTCGCGTTTGTCGATGTAGACGGCTTTGAAGACAGAAATCGCGCCGACCGCACCGATAAAGAGGGAGAGGGGAGCCGATACTAGGATCAGGGTCGGAACAGATGTCAGCATAGCGACACCCGCCAATAGCTCCACATACGGATAAACATAGGAATAGGGGACCCACTTCTGAGCCAGTAAGTCGTATCCCAAAAAGGAATTGGAGAAGGCGAAAAGGTCCCTCAACTTCTGTACGGCGAGAATCGACATGCTAAAAGCCACGAACATTTCGAGCATCGGTAGCCACTGGAGCGACCCGGTGGCGCGCCAGTTGACCGCCGCCGCGAAAAGCAATCCGGCGGCAAACACTGCCAACACCGGCGTGAAACTGGTTTCGTCTTTTTTGTTCTGCTCTCGCTCCTTACCAAAGTGAGCGCGTAGGTCGTCGTAGCCTCCGATGCGCTCCCCGTTGATGTAGGTCTGGGGCGTTGTTTCGAGCCCGCGCTCTTCGCGAAACTTAGTGGACTCTTCCTTGCTCTCAAAGGTGTGGTCTTCCACCTTGTAACCGTTTCTGGTCAGTAGGTCGCGAGATTTTAGACCAAAGGGGCAGATATGTTTATCGGTGACCGAGCGATACAGAACGGCCTTTTTTCCTTTTTTGGGGTTGTGAATTTGAATGTTCATCTTGACCCCATTGTAGGAGCGTGAGCCCTTGAAGACATCGACTAACAGTTTCTCTAGAGGGTATACGGAAGGTGAAATTCCGACCTGGTTCGGCGTATGATAGCTTCATGGATCGCGAAACGCCTAGGGTGCTTCTGTCGCGGTCGCGATAGATTGACCCATCTTCACAATGGTTTCTACCCCCTTCGCGGAGTGGTACCTTAAGTCGTCGTCGAACTCGACCTTGTCGCGCTCAAAGAAAAGGATGGTGGTGCTGCCGCCAAACTTAAAGTAGCCCTTCTCTTCGCTACGGGCTAACTGAGTGTTGGGTTGATAGGTTTGGACAATGCTCCCGACCCCTAAGGCACCTATTTCCATCATCACAACGCTTCCGACCGCCTGGGACTCGATAGAACAGATCGTCCGCTTGTTCAGGGCGTAGACCGGAATCTTCTCTTCTAGTGCGTAAGGGTTCACACTGTGCAGAAGACCGGGCACGCTCGTCGTGGGCCCGACCGTCCCCGAGACCGGAAAATGGAGCCGGTGATAGTCGGCTGGACAGAGCCTTAAGACGGCACACGCTCCATTCCGATAACGCTCTACCAGGGATGGATTCCGGTTGAATAGGTCCACTAGATGGACTGGAGCCCATTTGATATAGGATAACGTCTCCTCATCGATCCTCGGGAACACCAACAGGCGCCCGTCACCGGGACTCACTAAGACTCGCGGATCTGGATCGATCGGCCGACATTCGGCTTTCAATTTCCGCGCGAAGAACTCGTTGAATGTCTGATAGTCGCGAACGTCGTTCTCGGATTCTTCCAGATCGATTTCAAGGAGTTTCGCGAAGGCCGCGATCTTGCTTCGACTGAAACGGGAATCGTAGTAAAGTCCCATCAGCCAACTCACCCAGCGGCGAGCCCCGAGTTCAGACGTCAACTTCAGCCCAAGCTTGGTGCCGTAGGCCAAGCGCAGTAAGTCCTCGCCAAAAATGATCTCTTCGAGCATCTCTTCGTTCTCACGGGAGAACACGCGAATCGTTCGTTTTCGCGCTCCGAATGTATTAACGAGGCTTACTGCGCTCAACTTAGTGCTCCTTAATGCCCTGTCTCGTGGTCCTTGTGCTCGCCTTCGTTCATCCCATCCTTAGGCGTTTCGGTGCCTTCCTGAACGTGAAAGACGAAATCGCTAGTGTGCACCTTACCGTTGTTCTGAAACTGGAGCCATCCGCGATAGAATCCAGGCTTATCGAAAGTTGTGTGGAGATCGAACTGGCCGTTCTCGACATCGGGGTGTACATGCAGATACTCTTTTTCGCTAAGGCTGAGAACGACCATGTGGGCTTTGGCGCCGAGATAGTCTTCTAAGGTGGTGACGTCGACCTCTTTACCGTTTTGGGAGACCTTCGCGCTCAGATGGAGCGCGGAATTGGTAACGAACTTACCGCCTCCTGGATTAAGTTCGACGGTGTAGTCGTCGCCGGCATCACTCGTGAGTCGTTCCGTATCGTAGGATTTCGCAGCGGGGGCATCGCCCTCGATCTTGAGGGTGAACTTGTCCACGATGTGTCCTCCGCCGCTCGGTTTGTAGTCGGCGAAGACCGTGTATTCACCGCCCGCGGGAAACTTCTCCGTAACCGTATACGAGCCGTCCTTTTGTTCTTCAGGATGTATATGGTTAAACCAACTGAGGTCGTCACTCACTACGATCAGGTGGATCTTCTTGGTGTGCTCGAGTTCAAGGTCGACTTTGTCGTCGGGACTATCTTGGCGCTTGGGAGTGAAAGATAACGTCACATCCTCCTTAGGCTTGAGGGCCGCTGGGGAGGTCTTAAAGTCCATGGCCACTCGGGCGACTTCAGGGGCCGTCGAAGGGGTCATGGGTTCTAAAGACATGCCGCATTTGGGGCACTTGTCGCCCTCCTTACCGATGACTTCCGGGTGCATCGGGCAGGTATAGTTTTGGCCGTGCGCCGGGGAGTCCGCCATAGGGATGGGCGTACCCGTATTGACCGAGATGGGTTTCACCGGCCCCTGGCAGCCTACCCAATACATCGTCATGATCGCTAACAGAGAGGGGAATATCATTTTCGCTGAGATTTTCATGGTGTCGATTTCCTTTATTTAGTTTGTTTCAAAATCGCACGACTGAGGACGACGGTCGCCCGTCGCACCGCATCCGCGAGATCTTGAGAGGGCTTGACGTGCTTTTCTGAAGCTTCAAGGTCAACACCGACCTTGAATTTGGAAGCCGACGTTTTGCCTTGGTACTGTTTTAGGTAACTGGATTGAGACAGGCTTGAGATGGAACTATGGTCGAGAACGACTCCGACCAACTTGCCTTGCAAGTCGGTTCCCACGATGACGTCCGCCGCCTTTTTAGGGAAATGGACGTCCGTGGCCCAGGCCACGCCGATCGACTTTCCCTTGACGGTGGCAACGAAAGCCGGAGAAGAGAGATCATGACCCTCTAGCTTCACACCCAGTTCCGTCTCGATAGCTTTTCGCGTGACGTCTTCCATCTTGAGAGGCTTGGTCACGAAGCTGGTGGCTGTGGGAAACAGCTTCTTAAGAAGGGCCTTATTGACCCCACCTTCGTGTTCACCGTGAGACCAACTCGGGAGAGTCAGGAGTAGGCTTAGGCTGATGAATGCGAGTATCGTCTTAGTCATTCGTTTCATGGGTTTCTCCTTGTGTTGGCCGCGCCTCGGGGGCGGCCATGATTTTCTTTCGCTTTTCGTGAACGGGGGCTCCGAAAAGGTGGAAAAGGACCGGGGTGATCACGGTATCTAGGAGTGTGGAGACCAGCAGGCCGGAAAAGATCACCACCGCCACCGGGTGCAGAATCTCCTTACCGGGCTCACCCGCGGCCAGTACTAGAGGTGACAGGGCCAAAATCGCGGTCAGGGCCGTCATCATGACTGGAACCATCCGTTCGGCGCTGCCTCGCAAAATCAGGGGGATGCCGAACTCTTCTCCCTCGTGCTCCATCAGATGGAGATAGTGAGAGATTCGCATGATTTCGTTGCGCGAAGCGATGCCACACAGAGTGATGAAGCCGACGAGCGACGCCACCGAGAGGCTTTGCCCCGTAACGTAGACGCCTATCACACCTCCGATCATGGAAAGCGGAAGCGCCGCCATGACCATCAGGGCCAGGCGGGTGAGTCGAAAGTGATGATATAAGACCAAGAAGATCGCGATCACGGAGAATACGGAAAGGACGGCCAGAGTTTTTGTGGCGGACTGCTGACTCTCGAACTGTCCACCAAACTCCAAAAAGTAGCCCGGTGGGAGAGTGATTTTCGCAGCGGCAACTTGCATCTCTTCGACCACGGTTCCAAGGTCGCGGCCTTGGACGTTACTGCTCACCACGATGCGCCGCGTAACGTTCTCCCGAAGCACTTGATTGGGTCCCATGGTGTTTTCCACGCTGGCGAAGTTGTCCAGGGGCAAGGGTCCTGAGTCGGTGTCGACAAGCAGCCCTCGAATCGTCTCCGAACTGTCCCTGAACTGCTCATCGAGACGGACCACCAGATCGAAGACCCTTTGGCCCTCGAGAATTTGGCTTACGGTGGTTCCGGCCAACGCTGTTTCCAACGTCTGGGAGAGTTCACCCGATCGGACACCGTAACGTTTGCCCGCCTCTTGATCGAGTCGGATCCTGAGTTCGGGTATCAGAACCTGCTTTTCGATGGAAAGATCGACGACGCCCGGTACCTGGCCCATGGCTTTTTGGACCTCTTCAGCCAAGCGCCGCAGTTCGGGCAACTCCGGGCCAAAAATCTTAATCGCGACTTGAGCACGAACACCGCTCAGAATGTGGTCTAAGCGATGGCTGATAGGCTGCCCAACGTTGAGTTCTACTCCGGGCAAATCTTTCATCAACGTCCGAATATCATTGAGGATCGCCTCTCTGGACCGGCCCGGCTTCAAGTCAACGTCGATCTCGGAATAGTGGACGCCTTCGGCGTGCTCGTCGAGTTCCGCGCGCCCCGTTCTTCGGCCGGTGGTGATGACCTCGGGGATCTTTAGCATCCTACGCTCGGCGGCGCGACCTAAACGGTTAGATTCTTCTAAACTCGTACCGGGTTGAGCCACCACGGTCAGGGTCATGGTCCCTTCATTGAAGGGCGGTAGAAATTCTCGACCGAGTCCGAAAAAGCCGAACAGCGCGACCACGAAGAGTGCCGACACCAAGCCCAGCGTAACCCAGGGAAAGGCCAAAGTGATTCGGAGCGCCCGCTCTTGTAGTCGTTTCAAAAACGCCACGACCGGCGAATCTTTGTGTTCTCCGTCCTTCTGAGGCTTTAAGAGATAACTGCACATGGCCGGGGTCACGGTGAGCGAAATAACCGTAGAGGCCAGCAGAGAGACCACATAGGCAATTCCGAGGGGAGCGAAGAGCCGTCCCTCGATCCCTTGCAAAAAGAAGAGGGGAAAGAAGACTAGACAGATCAGAATGGTGGAATAGATGATGGAGCCACGCACCTCTTTGGAGGCTTCGTAGATCACTGTCAAGAGAGGCTCGCCAGAGCGCTCATTGAGTCGTCTATGAACGTTCTCCACATCGACCACCGCGTCGTCCACCAACTCCCCGATCGCCACAGCTAAGCCGCCGAGGGTCATTGTGTTGATGGTCAGACCCATCCCTTTCATAAAGAGCCCCGCGACGACAAAAGAGAGAGGGATGGCCGTCAAGGTGATGGCGGTGGTTCGGACATTTAAGAGGAAGAGCAGCAAGACGATACCTACCATGATGCTGCCGTCTCGGAGAGCTTCCGTGACGTTGTCGACGGAGGCTTCGATGAAACTTCTCTGCTCAAAAAGCGGCATTAAGATCAGGTCTTCCGGTAGAGTTTTGCGCAACTCTTCGAAGGTGGAATCTAGTCGTTCGGAAAGCTCGACGGTGTTGGCCGAGGGCTGCTTCTGAACGCTCAAGATCACGGCAGGTCGAGCGTTTCTCGAGGCGTCGCCGCGTCGGACGCGAGCCCCGGCGGTGACTCGCGCCACATCTTTGACGAGGACGGTTCGTCCCTCTCGTTCCACGATTACGGTGTTGCCGACCTCTTCTAAAGAGCGGGCTCGACCGAGGTTACGCACGAGGCTCTCTCGGCCTCCCTCCTCCAGGAACCCGCCGGACGTGCTCTCATTCGACTTCTGCACAGCTTCCGTCAACTCATTGAGGGTCACTTTTCGTTGAAGAAGTAGCTGTGGATTAGCGAGGACTTGGAACTGACGAACCTCGCCGCCGATCACGGTGACCTGCGAGATTCCCGGAATCGCCAACAAGCGTTGGCGAACCTGCCAGTCAGCCACCGTCCGCAACGACATAGGAGACAAGAGACCTGTGCGACTGGACACTGAGACCAGCATGATCTCTCCCATAATTGACGAAATGGGCGCGAGAACCGGGCGGATACCGGAAGGAAGACTCCCTTCCATCGACGAGAGTTTTTCGGTAACGATCTGACGGGCTTGAAAGATGTCGGTCCCCCAGTCGAACTCCACCCAAACGATAGATAGCCCGACGGAAGAAACCGATCGGACCCGCTGCACATTGGTAGCGCCATTGAGCGCACTTTCCAAAGGAAATGTGACCAGGCTTTCTACTTCCTCGGGCGCCAGTCCCAAAGATTCGGTCATTACGGTCACCGTGGGTCGGTTGAGGTCGGGGAACACGTCGACTGGCATTTTCATCACCTCGCGACCGCCAAAAATCAGCAGTAGCGCGGCTCCACAGAGGACGAAAAGACGATTGTCCAAGGACCAATGGATCATTCGGTCGAGCATCAGCGCGAGTGCCCTTCGTCACCGTGGGGAGCCGCAGGGGCTTCCGGCTTAGGACTGGGTTTGGCCGCCCCGACCGAACGTCGGGCCAGTTCTGAAGCCAAAGCGCCCGCGCCCTTGGTCACCACGGGCGTTCCCGCTTTGATATCGCCGCTGATCACAGAGAGTGCACCCGCCGTGCGTATCACCTTGACTGTTCTGGCTTCAAAACGATCCTCGGCGATTTTAACGAAGAGGCGTGACTCTTGGTCAAAGGTCTGGATGGCATCGCTGGGAACGGTCAGAACCCGTTCGGGAGCCCCACCCAGATCCACTTCGGCGGACATCCCTTCGAGAAGTTTTCCATCCTGATTGTCCACTTGGAAAAAGACCAGAGCCGTTCGGGTCTCCGGGTCGAGCCCTGGTGCCACGCTGACGAAGGTGCCCACGAAGGGGCCGGGATAGGCCACCGTGGAGATCTCGGCTCGTCCCACATCACGCGCGGCGGCCAAGTCTTTTTCGCTCACGCGGGCTTCCACCCAAACGCGGCTCATGTCGACAAGGGTGAAGAGAGATTTAGAGGGCTCCACTACTTCGCCCTGCGCAGCTTCGACCTTGGAAATGACGCCATCGACCGGCGCCGTCAAACTGTACTCCTGAAGGGTGATGGTCGGCGGTAATTCAGGGATGGGAGGGCTCTTCTCAACAATCTTCTGCTGACGTTGCAAGCCTTCGAGTTGAGTGACGGCTTGATTGTGTGCCGTGCGCGCCGCCTCCAACTCCTTCTTGGGTAGAGCTTGAATCGCGTACAGTTGTTCACTGCGACTTAAGTTCAGCTTTTGCTGCGTGACCTCGGATGCAGCCACTTGACGCTGCGTTTCGAGGTCTGTGAGTTGGCGCTGCAGTTCCAAGCGGCGTGTGGCAAATTCGAGTTGGCGTCCCTGGAGGTCGATGCTCTGGCCGCGCAAACTCGCTCGATCCGAGGTGCTCAAAACTTCTTGAAGCCGTGCGACCTCTTCTCCTTTTTGATAGCGACGGCCGATTCTTGGAGTTTCCGTAAGAATCTGAGAGGGAAATCTCGCGTGGAGGCTGTGAGTCGAGCCTTCCGGGATACGAACCGTCCCTGGGACTCGAATGGTTTGGGCCAACTCGGCCTGCTTAACCGACTCTACGGTCATCTCGAGATCCTGTTGCAAATCCAACGGTATCTTCAGGCCCCGCTGAGCTTCGACGGATTCCTCCGCGGGTTGTCCCGGCGCTATTTTTTCCGAGGTCGGTTCCAGACGATAAGCGTAGGCTAACGCTAGAGTCGACAAGATGAGTGCGGCGGCCCATCCTCCCCACATAATCTTGCTGCGAATCAAGGATGTGATCAGCATAAGAATCAGCACAGTTGCGGAGAAAGCCCAGGCGATTGTGACCTTGAGAGGGCGCGGGAGTTCAAAAGAGTAGGCGAACTGGAAAGGCTCTCTTCCTTCCTGCTGTAGGGTCCATTCCAGTTGTATCGATCCTGTCTGGTCGGGTACGAAGTGGATTCCATAAGTGCCCGGCTGAGCTTCACTGTGGGCATCGCCCAACGGTAAGGTTGAGGGAGCAATTTGGGATACGCTCACTGTCGCGCCCTCAACGGTGATCTTGTCGCCTAACAGCGGATCCGGTGGGTTCAGCAATAGAACCACGTTGGCTTCGATCTCGACCTCTTCACCCAGCTTGGGTTCGGCGGGCTGCTGAGTGAAGGACACAATGTAACGGTCTTTCCCCGACGAGTATTGAAAAGCCGAGGTCTTGGGGGAAGAGCTGGGACTCCCCTTGGATACGGCGGCCTCGTGAGCCGCTTCTTCGCGAATGTCGGCGTGTTCTTCATCGCCGTGCGTCCATCCGGGCACCGTCAAAAGAATCAAGAAAAAGGCACATAGAATTTGTCTCATGGCTGGTTGTCTCCAAGGGGTTGGCCGATCGCGGCTTCTATACGGGCAAGGGCTAAGTCGAGAGAACGGCGCGCATCCAACTGTGCCTGCCGCAACTCGAGATACTGCTGTCGGCTCTGCAACACGTCGTACAGCGTTCGATAGCCTAACTTATAGGACTCTTCCACAATTCTTTGCGCTTGACGGGCGTTCTCGAGGTTTGATTCCTGCAAAGGTTCAAGGCTTCGCGAAGCTGCCGACCACTGAGCGTGGGCTTGAGCCACTTCGCCGCGGACGATCTGTTGAGTCGCTTCACGCGTGAGCCGAGTCCCTTCGGCTTCGGCCCTGGCCTTTTCGATATTTCCCCGATTGGTATCGTTGATGGGAAGTGGAATGGACAGTTGTAAAGAGGCTGTCCAGCCACTGTCATTGATGTTGGATATGATACCGCGTGGAGAGATGGCATCTCCATCGATATAGGTCCGCTCTCTTCCGATGCCCAAAGTTGTAGTCAAGTTTGAAATTCCTCGCGTTTCCTGAACGGCGATCTCGCGTTCGGCTGCTCGGGCCCGAGCGTCCGCCAACAGGAGGTCCGCGCGACCGTCAGAGATCTGTTGCAGGACGAGGAGTTCCGGTAAAGAGTAGCTCTTCCCCAATTCCCCCCGCACTGAGATCGGAATCCCCGACGGTTCACCCACCAGGCGATTGAGCAACGCTTGAGCAGCTAACACCCGGCCTCTGGTCTCTTCGAACTCAGAGCGTCGTTGGGCCACTTGAACCTCGAACTGCATGACGTCTACTCCGGCAACATCTCCGGCATCGAGTCGTCCTCGGGTCAACGTCAGTGACCGTTCACTCAATTCGAGCGCCTCGCTTTTCAGTGCCTCGAGAGCTTGCGAATAGAGAAGCTCAACGTAAGCGTTACGAAGTTCCAGAAGCAGTTCTCGTTCCACTTCTTGGGCCTGTCGTTGAGCCGCTTCAAGACGTGCTTGGGCGGCCTCTAGGCGGGCTTGCCGCTTGCCACCCAGTTCTAACTCTTGGGACCAAGAAAGACTTGTTCCGGTATTTCGAAACGGAGCTTCTATGCCTGTTCCCAACCCTATGACTGGGTTAGGCCTCATTCCGGCCTGCAAAACCTCACCTTGGGCGGCTAGAGGTAATGTTTGCGCGGCGGCCCACTGGGGATTGCCGGACCGCGCTCGATCGAGTAGCTCATCGAAGCCGAAGGGCGTCGGTGGGCTCTCTGAAATAGGAGGAGCAGTTTCGGCCGGAATAACGGCGGGATTTTCGGAGACAGAAGCGTTTTGCGCCACGGCGGGCAGGACCTGAAGACAAGCCAACAAGATCAGCCCGCGATAGCGATCTATGAAACGTAACATAGCTCACCTGCGGAGGTCGGACGACAGAAGAGTCGTCGGCGATACTGCTAGTGAGCTGAAGGCGGAGGGAGGTTGATGTTGCGCGCGGCGACGGGAGGGGGCTTAGGGAGTACCCATCCGTTGTCGAGGCCTGTCCGCGTGAGCAGCCTAGGTCGGGGCCGCACGACGGGAGGGTGGAGGTATGCCACCAGGGGAGGTGAGATTTTGACTTTGAGTTGAAAGGATTCGAGAACGGTATAGGTGGTGATGGAGGCAGTGGTGCAGGACATCTCGCACGCCGGAGCAGTCATTTCTTGCGGGGCACAACAGCAAGCGGCCTCAGAGCTGTCTCCCATAGAACAGGTATCGGCCCAGGCGGGAGAGGCCAGGAAGCCCCATCCAAGCCCTAAGAGCATCAGACTGAGCCAATATGTCCGCAAACGAAACACTATGGGGTAGAACCTATAATCTGGAACCGAAGTTCCCGGAATCCATCAAGACCTCGGTAATAATTTTTAGATTGTGCCGCAGTGGCCCGAAATTGTCAAACCCAACCGACAAGCCGCTAGACAAAATTTACAAGATGGAAACGTTTCCATCTTGGCCGCAGTTCTCGGGCAAGCACCAACGCCTAATCTGTACCTAACGAAAGCCTCAGAAGGAGCCCGATCCGATGCAAGTTACTACCAGTAGGCCTACCAAGGATAGTAGGTTCTCCGCTCTCCCGACGACCCTCACGACGTCTCGTCTTGGGGCGCGGGGCGGACTCCACGCCCCCGATTTTCCTCAGACTCCAAAACTTGAGGTCATTGTTCGACGCGCTGTTGAGCAGGATGCCGCTCGCATCTCTCATTTGGCGAAATCCGTAGAGTTAAAAGATCTAAAAGCGGAGAATCTACGTAAGTCAGGATTCCTCGTACGTCCTCAAACTGAGCAAGTGTACAAAGAGAGAGTAAATCTTTCCAGGCATTGTTACGTCGTTGAGATAGATGGCAAAGTCGAAGGCTATGCGACTGCTTACGACCGTGAGGAATTAGTTAAAGTTTCGAGCCGGATGAGCTATCAGGACCGCTTGGTGGATTTTGTGCTCTCACGGCCGGGTGATATCTTATTTCTAGACCAGTTTGTTGTCTCGCCTGAAGTGAAAGGTAAAAGACTTTCTCTGGAGTTGCATGAAAAGCTTGTGTCCTCGAGCGAAGGTAGAAATATGTACGGGGCTGTTTTGTGCGAACCTGTTCGAAATGCAATCTCTGTTTGGTTTTTCCGTTCGCGGGGCTGGTCTTATCTAGAAGCTATAGAACAAAGAGATGAGCGGTGGAACTCCTTGAAATGGGCGATGTACACCTTGGACAACCAGCAAGAGTTCTAAGCCAGTACGTCGTAGCTGGCATCGCCAACCGAGCTAAATCGTTTCCTGAAAAAGCTCGTGAGTTTTGGTGTCGAGCACCAAGACTCCCTCATCGATATCGTTCATCTCTCCAAGTAGCGTGCCGGCGTTGTCCCACACAGAAGACCGTCCTCCGCACTGCATCCTACCGGAACGTCCAACGGAGTTGGCCATCAGCACTGCCATAGAATAACTCTTTGCGATTTCGGATAACCGGCTACATGCCTTGTCTAATCCTCCGGCGCGCGGGCTTGAAGGCTTGGCCACACTGGCCAGATAGATGGTGGCGCCGGCCGCGGAAGCTTCCTCGGCGTGCTCGACGACCGAGAGTTCAAAGCAGATGGCGAGCGCCAGAACAGAGCCGTCGCCGTAGGCTAAGCGCGGCATACCCTCGCCGACGGCGAAAAATTTCTCCTCGTCAGCGTGCAGATACCTCTTGGAATAGGCGTGCCTTGACTGCTCCGGACCAAGGATCACCATGCTGATGAAGGTGCCCTTACTGCTTCTGGTGGGAACGCCGACGCCGACGGTGACTCCGCTGTTATCGCAGATCCTTTGGAGCACGTCCAACCGCCTGTCCTGGGGTTCCACGGCCAGCGCCTTGGCCAACTCCGGCTCATAACCAGTGAGGGAAAGCTCTGGGAAAATGACAGTGTCGGCCCTGTGCGAGACCGCCAGGCGCAATAACCTCTCGTGACTTAGAATGTTGCGCTGAATGTCACCCCTAATGGGTCGGGTCTGGGCAACACAGATCCTCATCCTAAGACCGAATCTCCATGAGTGTCTTGGCCCCTCAAGTCTTTTTGGCTCATCTTCCTTCGTTGAAGTTGTACCGAGTATCTCCTCCTCCTGTGGTTCTCACCTTTCTGCATCGAGCAGTTTTTCTAAGCGAGAACCGGCTGCGCGTCCGGGGTCGGGCTCGTCGGTGAGGGCATCGAAGCGCGCCGGGTCCCAATCCAGAACGCGCTCGAACAGTGCTTGGTGTAGGGCTCGGCTCAAGTCCTCGGCCCCGGCGCTGGGGCCAATCGTAGCGAGGTTTTGCCCTTCAGAATCAGCGAGGATGGCGGAAAAGTCTTCGTTCACCAGCAAGCGGGTTCCGTCTCCGCTTCGGAACCTTGGCGAGGCGAGCAAGCGTTTTCCCACTCCCGACGGACCTTCCACCTGAACGGGGATGGAAAGTTTTCTACGGCGCGAAATTGAGGGGTCGAGCCTCAAGGCTTCGCGCCAGCGGCCGTCTCGACAGGCAAGGTGGGCGCCGGCCAGAGATTCTGACGCTGGGAGTGCTGGGCTAGAACTTTTGGTCGACGACTCCAGCATCGCCCAGTAGGCTTCGTAGTTGGACATCTGGCGGTTCTCGCGTAGGGCTCCCAGAGCCGAAGCGTAAGGCCCGGCGCCCAGGACTTCACTCCAGCGCGGGAGCAGCCAAGGAGCCTCGAGAGCGTTAGGGCCGTAGGGTTTCAACAGGTTTTCGACGGACCTGCCCCTAGCAGCGTGGGTCGCGGCTTGAGCCCGAGCCCAAGCCGCTCGAAAGGAGAGTTCGACGGCTCGCTTTTTCGACGGCCAAGCTAAAAAGTCATTGGTCCAGGTCGCCTTTTCTTGGTTTTTTTGGCTTTCCAGATCCAGAGCACAGGCGTACAAAAGGAATCGCTTACTGAGCGCTGACTCCGTCTGACCGCTGAGCCAAGCGTAGCGGTGCGGACTGAGGAAGGCCGTTTCCAAGGTTCTCAAGGCCCGCTCGGAATCTCCGAAGGCGAGAAACACCTCGGCGACTCCCGTTAAGTAGGCGGCACGAGTCTGAGCCGAGGTGTTGGCCAACAGTTGACCTCTACGGGTTTGGCCGGCTTCGAGTTGGAGGAAGGCCTCATCGAACTTTCCCTGACCTGCCAGCAACGCTGCTAGGCGGATGTGGGGCTGAGCGAGGCTCGAGCTTTTATTTTGCTCACCGGCTTCGGTGAAAGTAGTGATGGCGCCCTCGAAGTCCAGGAGGTCGCGTTTCGTCTCGGCCAGGTTGGTCAGGAAGGCGGGGTCCGGCTGATCCGACGTGTCGAATTCCAAAACCGAGGCTTGCTCGAAGAGCTTTTGGGCTTGCTCAAGGTGCGATTGCTCGTAGGCTATCTGGCCCAAGGTGTCGAGGACGTCGGGCAGACGAGGATCGTACTCGTCATATTCCGCGCGCAGTGTTTCCAACAGTTTACGAGCTTCGTCGTAGCGGCCCAGTTTCAAGAGTGGCCAGCCCTTGAGTTGGTCGACGTTGGGTTGATAGAGGGCGTTGTATCGGTCGATTTCGATGAGGGTCCTGGGATAGTCTTCTCGCTCGAACGCCACCTGGCGGGCGGTTCGTAGGATGTCGCGATGGAGGGCGATCGGGGCGCCTTCTGAGAGCGGGGGCGGGAATTGGGCTTCAAGAAGCTTTCGGGCCATGGTGTTGTGATAGTCCGCCTTGGCGAGGTTACCCTCGCCCCAAAGTTGAACCTGAGCCAAGACGGCGTGAGCTTGAAACGAGGAAGGCTCGTCCACCAGAAGCCTCTCAGCCAAGGCGCGGGCGTCGACATAGCGCCGCGCCAAGACTGCTTGGGCCGCCTCGATGTATTGAGCATCGTAACGATACTCCTGAGCGTACAGGGGAGAAGCTCCGATGATAGCAAGGAGTATGCCATAGAGCAGGTATCTCAAGGCTTCAAGCTGGCACGATTCAAAGCTTCTAAGGCGTCCCGAGCGCACTCCTCCACCACTTCTCTGGCCGGACGCGCGCCGGTCTCGAGAATCAGGCGATGGGGAAGTACGTGAGGCAGAAGTCGCCGCACATCATCGGCGGTGACGAAGGTGCGGCTATCGAGCAGCGCAGAGGAACGAAGGGCTGGTCTCATCAGCATTAGGCTTCGGGTAGAGGCTCCCTGGATCACCTCAGGATGGCTCCTCAACTTGCGCGCCACGTCCACCAGGCACTCGTTGATCAGATCGTGCACGTGGACCCGCTCCACCGCCACTTGACGACATTGCAAAACCTCGGCTCGCGAGACCTTTTCGACGTCACAGGGGAGGGCACGGGAATGCTCGGATCGCAGAACCGCGATCTCCGAGTCTCTGTCGATGTACTCCATCTGGATACGGAACATGAAGCGGTCCAGTTGGGCGGCGGGCAGGGGGTAGGTGCCGGCGATATCGGTGGGGTTCTGGGTGG
>JBBKWP010000206.1:0-5801 GCA_037968995.1 Candidatus Xenobia bacterium | reverse complement strand
TCAGAGGAGAGAAAAGACAGACGTTGAGCCAGAGTCACGCCGCCACGCCGAGAGACGCGAGTCGGAACGCCAACATCGTTTGAAAACGCCCATCCTCGATCCTTTGCGGTCAGCGCTCGGCTCTCTTGCAGGCCATGAAGGCTTGAGACCGCCATGAAGGGATCGCCACCGGAGGCCGACCAAACCCAGTCCACCACTGCCCGAGGAAGGGGACCGGCCATCGACTCCAACAGATTCTGAGTCAGCGGCCGAGATAGGTTGCTAAGCTTTATGAGTGGCCACTCTTTGAACTCCCACAAGCGGTGATGTTCCGGAACCTCGTCGCGAAAGGCAGCCACGATGAGCAGAGGACTATCCCGCACGAGACATTCTACGACGAACTCGAAAATGGTCTCGTGAGACCATTGACAATCGTCCAGCAGAAGGAGGGTGGCGCCAGGCAGGGCTGCCAACACCCTTTGCGCTGAGCGAGCTATCTGGGGAAGTGAGTGACCGGGGGCCGATGGAGGGTAGATCGCTCGGAAAGATTCCAGCGCGATTGCCAAAGCAGCCCCATAGGGCCGAAGCTCGTCGAGCAAGACTTGGTCAAGGTTCAGTTCCTTGGCGATAGGACGAAAGGCGGCGTCCATTTGGGCGAAGGGGAGTCGCGCGGTTTGATGCTGAGCCTGTCCCGTCAGGACGCGTACACCCAGGGCCTGAGCCCGCCGCATGAACTCTTGCAGTAGGCGAGACTTCCCGCTGCCGCTCGGGCCGTTCAGGCGGACGAGTCTAGCCTTCCCCGACAAGGCTTCTGCCAGATGGCTTTGCAAGGTTTGTAGCTCCTGCTCGCGTCCAACCAGGATGGGCTCGGTCAATTGCTCTCGGGTATCGGTGGCGCCTGCCACGGGTGTTCGACCGGCCAACAGTTCTTCCAGGTCTTGGGCCACTGAGTTTGCCTGCTGGTAGCGGCGTATGGGATCTATCTCTAGTAAACGAAGAACGACGGCCTCCAAAGCGTTCGGAACCTCCGGCCGGGCTCCGCATAGACTGGGCGGAGCCTGACTCATTTGGGCACGCAGCAATGCGCTCGCGTCCTCGACCTGAAAAGGCAAGCGTCCTGCCAAGGCCTCGTACAGAACCAGCCCCAACTCATAGAGGTCGGACCGTTTGTCGACCAGGCAATTCAAGAGACCTAGTCGTTCTGGAGCCATGTAGGCCAGGCTGCCCGCCGGCCCAGGCTCTACAGCTATCCCAAAATCGATCAGCACGGCACGCCCCTGGGCTTCATCTAAGAGGATGTTCTCCGGCTTGAGATCTCGGTGAAGAAGGCCCTGGGAATGCACCGATTCCAAGGCGCGTGCCATTCCGATTCCCACCATCAAGGCCTCTGCTAAAGAAAGCGGACCATCATCGTTGAGTTTGCTTCGCAAGGTACGATCACCAGCCCGAGGCATGGCCACGTAATAATCCTCGCCTTCGCGACCGGCATTGAGTAGGGCCACGATGTGAGGACAGTTCAGGCGGGATAGAATCTCCGCCTCGTAAGACAAGCGCAACTGTCGGTCCCGAACCAAACCAGAGGCCACCTTCAGGACGACTTCAGTCTCGGTCTCAAGATCCCACCCCGAGTAAGTGGTGACCGAGCCAAGGCTCTCTATCACCTCGTCGGCCCGAAAACGCCCCCCAAAGACCCTCAACCCCACTTGCATAAACCATAAGGTTTGACCTTACCGGTTTTGCTCCTTCGCTTTAGGGTTCAATTGGTTCTTTTGTAGTGACCGATTGGGTAGGTGCATTACCGATCGCTCGGGCTCGCGTACTCATCCAGCCTAGCTCCTGACGGAACTACCGGTCTCGACAATCTGAGAGCTCCCGAAAGTTTCATACTCGATCGACTCAGTAGACCTGACCGGTTGGTTAGTCTCGGGCGACCAACTGGTCAGAAGGCATCGGAAAAAAAATGAGAAAATAATGAGCGACTGATAAAGCTGTCTTTATAAGGGTGGGATGATGCTTGGTGATATTCGCGTTCTTTTGGTCGACGACCATAAAATTTTGCAAGAAGGCCTGAAGAGTCTGTTAGAGGCCGAACCTGGAGTGACCGTTGTGGCCATGGCCGGTACGGCTCAAGATGGCTTGGCGAAGGCCGTCGGTTCCAACGTCCAGGTGGCTATCATCGACATTTCTCTTCCCGACCATAGCGGGCTTTGGCTGTTAGAGCAGATTCAGCAGCAAAAGCCCGGCCTTCCGGTTATCGTGCTTTCGATGCACGCCGATCAGGAAACCGTGGTGAAGGTCTTGAGTGCCGGTGCTGTTGGCTACCTTACCAAGAGTGCCGAGGCTACTGAACTACTGGCCGCTATCCGAATCGTTCATCAAGGGGGCTCCTACCTTCAGCCCCAAATCGCACCGTTGCTGTTAACCGCCCTGCGCGCCGGCGGGCGGCCCACGCCGGTCGCCGGTCTAGGGGACCGCGAGCGCGAGATCCTTTCACGGGTTGCGGCGGGTCAGTCCAACCAGAAGATAGCGGCTGAACTCTTCGTCTCGGCCAGCACAGTGAAAGCTCACCTTCGGACGCTTTTTCAAAAGCTCGGAGTCTCTACCAGGACCGAAGTGGTTGTGGAGGCTATGCGACAGGGCCTTATTGCAAGCCAGCGGGTCTAGTACTCCGTGTGCCGTTAAGCCTTTTGATCTGAAAAGCCAAAGTCACCTTTTCAACCATTGTGACCCTCTAGGTAGTTTCGCCGACCCTCTTAACGCAAAAAAAAGAAGGCCGGCGAAGAATCTCCGGCCTTCTTTTTTGGTAAAGCTAAACGCCTAGCGCAGATGAGCAGTAGCCCAAAGGCTGGACGTTCCACCTGAGAACGAGCCGTTCAAGTTGGTGACTAAACTACTCAGTTCAGCATAGCTGACGCCCGAGGGAAGGTCGCCTCCCCCCAGTGCCTGATTGGCGGCCGCAAGAACTTGCGAAATCGTCGATCCATCCAGTGATGTGCCGGTTCCCTGGAGGTTAATCTCTCCAAATCCGGCCGGTAAATAGTAACCTGCCGTGACCGTCGATCCGGCGGGCGGGTTACTAAAGTCGACGTTGAACTTCAACGCCAGAATCTGTTGCCCGAAGTCTCCGCTGGCGGTGGTTGTGACGCCGTTGCCTTGGGTCGCTGTCAGCGCACTGGCTGCCCCCCCGGCTCCCTGTAGGTAAGTTGTGGCCCAGATGCCGTCCGTCAAGTAGAGGTAGAAATGCTCGACAGCGCCGATAACGACTCCTTGGCCGAAGCCGGGGGCGCCGATGCCACCTTGAGCCTCGCTGCTTTCAACCATCGCGAAGGCCAGATTCCAGCCACCATCGTAGAAACCGTTGTTGGTGGCCTGAATGTTGCTAAGAATTCCACCAACGTTGGTACTCCAGTCGTCCAGCGTTCCCGTGCGATAGCCCTGAAGAGCAACTGAGGCTTCCAGGTGAGCGTTAGCCCAACCCGTTCCTGTACCGGTCTCAAAACCAGTATTGAGATTGGTCAGCAAGCTGTTGAGGGATTCGAAGGTGTAGCCTGAAGGCAAGACGTTGCTACCGAGCGCTAAGTTGGAGGCTGTCAGTATCTCGGCAATCGATGACCCATCAAGGCTACCACCGGTTGCTTTCAGACGAAGGCTACCGAAGCCGGAAGGCAAGTAGTAACCGGGTTCGACTGTAGAGCCCGTCGGCGGATTGCTGAAGTCGACGTTGAATTTGAGAGCTAGAACTTGGCGCCCAAAATCTCCGCTGGTGGTGCTGCTCACTCCGTTCCCGTGGGTGCTTGTCAACGCACCGGCAGGTCCGCCCGCACCGCGCAGATAGGTGGTGGCCCAAAGGCCGTCGGTCAGATAGATGTACAACTGGTTGACGGAGCCGATGACCACTCCCTGGCCGAAGCCCGGGACCCCGATCCCTCCCTGAGTCGCGCTGCTTTCGACGGTCGCGAACGCCACGTTCCAACCGCCGTCGTAGAACCCGTTGTCTGTGGCATTGATGTGGCTCAGAAAGCTGGAGAGGTTGTAGGCCCAGGCGTCGACCGAGCCGGTCTTGTAGCCTGTAATGGAAGGCGCGGGCGGGTCCACCGGAGGATTTCCGCCGCCCCCGCCGGGGACAACTTCCAGGTGGCTGTTGGCCCAAGCGGTGCCGTTTCCGTTAGCGAAGGCTCCGTTGAGCGAGATGAGTAGCTCGTTGAGACTAGAGTAAGAGTAGCCCGAGGGTAGACTCCCTCCTCCCAAAGCCGTGTTAGCCTGAGCAAGAATCTGAGTGATGGTCAACCCGTCCAAGCTGCTGCTGGTATTTCTCAGCTTTAGCTTTCCAAATCCGGCCGGCAGAAAATAGCCCGCGGCCAAGTTCGATCCGGTCGGCGGATTGCTGAAGTCGACGTTGAATTTGAGAGCCAGAACCTGACGGCCGAAATCGCCGCTGCTTGTGCTGCTCACGCCGTTCCCCTGGGTGGCTGTCAAGGCGCCGGCTGGTCCGCCCGCTCCGCGCAGATAGGTGGTGGCCCAGAGGCCATCTGTGAGATAGAGATAGAACTGATTGAGGGAGCCGATGACCACTCCCTGGCCAAAGCCCGGGGCGCCGATGCCACCACCCGTAGCGCTGCTCTCGACGACAGCGAAAGCGAAGTTCCAGCCGCCATCATAGAAGCCGTTGTCGGTGGCGTTGACGTGGTCCAGAAAGCCTGCCACGTTGTTGGCCCAGCCGTCGACCGTTCCAGTTCGATAACCAAGGATCGGATTGGCGGGGGGCTCAGGCGAAGTTACGGTGACTGTGGATGTCGCCGAGACGGGACCGTCGCTGAAACTGACAGAGTAAACGCCTTGGCTGGTCGCCGTGAATTGGTAGCTTCCGTCGGCCAGGTCCACCGTCACAGTGGCGCCGGCAGGGCTGATGCTGATATCGGTAGGCGGATCGGCCACCGTGGAACCGGAGGCCAAGGTGCCTATGACGTTCAGCCTGAGCGGGGCATCGGGTACGACTTGGGCTGCCGTGGGATTCACGCTCAAGGCGGTGAGAGCCTCCACGCCGAGCGAGCTATTGCCTCCGCCGTAATTCTTTTTCTGGCGGAGTAGGACGCCTACGTAAGTAGGCCCTTCATTACTCAACTGGACTTTGCCGTTTGCCGTCTTGTAATTGGTGGCTACAACCTTGACCTTGACCTTACGATTTTTGGGAATGGTGATGGTGGTTGGCAGTTGGGCCACATAAACTTGGCTCTCGGCATCATAGATAGCAAGGAAGGTGCCTGGCGACAAACTGTTGTCGTCGTCAGCCTCGTCTTCGAACCGGTCGCGCTCGTCCTTCGGAACGCGAATTTTGATTTTGGCGTTGACCGCCACATCGGAGGGCAAGACGCCCTGTTCATTACGGATATCTAGGATGACCGTGCGTCCGTCCCAGGTCGCGCGAAAACGAGTGTCGCCGGTGCCGCGAAGGTGTGGATTCTCTTGGCTGCCGACAACCAGTTTGGCCGTGCTAGAGGCACCTTGCTGCGGTGCCTCGGCGAGCATGCCGTTGTCGGCTTGCTCGCAACCGGTCATTAAAGTGATAACAAACAGAGATAATATGATTAAAAGTTTATGTCGTAAGACGAACATGAAAACAATCCTCCCCCACTGGGGTCTTTCCATTTAATAGATAAACATTAATTATTCCTAGTGATAAAAGATGGTGAGGTTTGTTAACGGTTGGCCATCGTCTCTGGACCTGACCGACTGGTCAGTTGTAAGCCGTCCTGGTCGCCATAACTTCGCTTCATCGCCGGCGACGGTGAGAATTCGTTGCAGATCCCAAACCGTCCTCGACT
>JBBKWP010000205.1:0-18959 GCA_037968995.1 Candidatus Xenobia bacterium | reverse complement strand
CTCCACATCATCGCCGCCGGTAACTCCGGTTACGACAACGACAAGCGTGGAAACTACCCTTCCAACTACGAAGGTGACCACATCGTCGCCGTGGCCGCTACCGACCACAACGATGGACTGGCCCGCTTCTCGCAATACGGCAAAATGAATGTTGACATCGGTGCTCCCGGCGTTGACATCCTCTCCACCGTGCCCGGCGGATACGACACCTACTCCGGTACCTCGATGGCAACGCCTCACGTGGCCGGTGCCGCAACCCTCATCGCTTCGGCTTACCCCGACATCAGCAACGAAAACTTGCGCAAAGCCCTCCTCGATGGCGCTGACAAGATTCCGTCACTGACCGGTAAAGTCGCGACCGACGGACGCTTGAACGTGAACAATTCGCTGCAAATCGCAAAGGATCTGACCGAAGCGAACATCGTTTAATCGAACAAAGTTACAACCCCACCTGGGGTTCTGCCTGGATGTCTGAGGCCTGGACTCCTCAGACGAGACGCTTAGAGCGAACCCCCGCGGTTTTTACCGCGGGGGCTTTTTTTTGCCCAGAGCCCAATGGCGGGGAGACCTGTTTGAGCAGAATCGCGGGGCCGATATGGCGAAACCGGCGAGTCGAGGAACCCTTTGTGCTCCTCACGAAGAACGAGCCATGATGAAACCTCAGGTTAGGCTCCTAATGTCTTTGCTTCTGCTCCTGCCGTTCGCGGCCCAAGCGGCTCCGCCGAACCTCGTGGCGGTTCGAGGAACGGTGGTCTACGCCGATTCTAAACCCGGCATGAATTCGGACAAGAAGACGAAACTTCAGGTCATCGCCAGTGACAAACCGGTGAACCCGTCCTTCTTTTTGCAGCCCGGCGAAAGGGTCAAAGTGATCAGCCCCTCACAGTTCGATGTCAGGGAGACCATGTCCGATCCCAAGACCGGGGAGGCCTTCAAGGAGATGAAGGTCGTCTATCGCTGCGCCTTGATAGAGGTTCTCGACGGACCAAACCAGGGAAAAAAGGGCTGGATTGTTATCTCCCGCGAGGTGGTTGGGCGATACATGGACGCTTGGTACGAGATCGAGAAAGTCGCTCCCGAGAAACCCTAAGGTTCAAAGAGGCGTAAAACTTATGACTGTTCTCAAACGTCACTGGGCGAGAATTTTTCTAGGCCTCATCCTGCTGCCCTCACTGCTTCTTATCGCCCTCAACCTCTGGTTCGTCCTGGGAGCCAGGACGGGGTTGAATGAGTGGCCAGAGATCTCCAAATCCCTCCGAGATCGACGATCCGCATCGCAGGATACCAAGGGCGAAAAGATCTATCAGGAGCTTCTGGCCATTTTCCGCGAGCCCGAATTCGAACGCGCCGCAGCTAGTCTCGCCTTCCCGCAGGGAGAGGACCCTGAAATTCTGCGTTGGCGTGAGTCGAAGACGAAATTTCAACAAGACGTGGGCATTCTCCAAACCATCAGTGAGGAAAAGTGCTACCCACTGCTGCGCGAGAACACTCCCCGCAGCCCTCTCTCCAACGAGGACGACCTAAACGATGGCCTGTTTCGTATCACCTATGCCGAACTGTTTTTGATCGTCAAAGAGCAAGACGGGGATCCGGCCCGATGGGAAAGAGCTGAAGCCTATGTGAGAGCGATGACAACTTTCCGCGGCGACGACAGTATGACTTTCGTGGAGGCCCAAATCCGTGCGCTTCTGCGCATCGCTGAGTCCGCCACAAGATTAGCTCAAAGCGAAAGCCTATCCCCATCAACACTGGATCAACTGATCAGAATTCTCGAATCCGTTCCATCACCTCCAAAGGACACGATGGTCACGTCAACCGATGCTTACTTCGTGGCCAAGGAGGAGTCTAGGAAGACGGAAACCTCTCAAAGGCGAAGATGGCAATTGTCGTGGGTAGATTACCTGACCCCCTTCGTCGACGACTATATCTGGCGAACTCATGTGCAAACGTACTTGGCGATGCGGCCCCAACTGGAAGACTACAGCGACAAGGTTTCCTTGGAGAAAGTCTATGGCCACAAGCTCACTTCGCCGGCCCCTATAAAATTGATAAACTACGAGTATTCTCATTACGGAACTCCGAGCGGGACGCGCAACGGACACTATATGTTAAAAGACTACTTGAATAGGATCGCTGCTTCCGTCCTCGTTCTCAAGTTGGAAAGGTTTCGCGTCGTCCACGGCCGGTACCCCGAATCCTTGGACGCCATTGCCGCAGATAAGAAGTCTCTGCCCGAAGACGCCTTCTCGGACAAAGGCTTTCGATATGAGCGCGATCCAGAGCGTAAAAGTTTCACTCTTAAAAGCGTTTCCAACTGGCACGAAGGAGGCGAACGAGTGTATCACAAGGCTCACAAGCCCTACGAGCCGTTCAAGGATGATGGCGAGATTTAGAGAGCGTCGCAACAAAAGGGCATCTGGTGATGACGTGGGAAGCGAGTAGCCATGATGTTTGACCAGTTTCCCGTTCTCGTTCTGGATACCGAAACGGGAGGGCTCTCCCCCAAGGAACACTCTCTTTTAACGATCGCCGGGGTGGCTTGGACTCCCAACGCGCAGCCTCAACCGCTCTTCTCGCTCTACGTCAAGGAAGATCGCATCTCGACCACGCCGAAAGCGATGGAGGTCAATCGATTGGACCTCCGGGTGGTTGAAAAAGAAGGACTGACGCCCAAAGAGGCCGTCGAAGCGATCCGCTACGCTTTGGACCATCACTACGGACCGAGTCGCGAACCAGTCTGCATGGCCGGTCACAATGTCGGTTTCGATGTCGGCTTCGTGCAGCGTCTCTATAAGCTCGCGGGGAAAAAATACAGTCAAGACTTCAGCCGAAAAACGCTCGACACGGTCACCATTTTCCAGTTCTTCATGGCCGCCGGTGTGATACCGCCGGGAAAGGCCAACGGCGACCGGATGTTCCAGGCTCTCGGCATTCCTTTAGGAGACGAACATCGCCACACCGCTTTGGGCGACGCCTGGGCCACCTCACTGAGTTTGTCGCGCATGGCTCAGACTTTGCGTCGCGGACGACTCCCCGAGACCGCCCCTGCTTTGGTCTAACTTCGTGGTCGAGCCCTTAAGGCCTAACCGAAGCTCTCAGAAGTCGGTCTCTCACGGCTCGCCAATCCTCGCCAGTCGGCGGGAGTTCTACCAGAATGCGATCGCAGTTGGTCGCCTCCGCCTGACGCAACGCTCGATAGAGGGCTCGACCGTACTCATCAGCTTGATTCGGTAAAATCTCTACCCCGGCGGCTTCCGTCCAGGGGTGTTCAGTAAGCGCGATGACCGCCGCTCCAGCGACCTCTGCCGCCTCCAGAACACTGGGTTCTAAAAGGTAGAGAGGCTGTCTGGGAGAGTAATGACTCTTCAACGCTCCAGGCACGCCCTCCGTCGGTTCGTGATCTGGATACACCACCGGAAGATCACAGGCCTGTTGCAGCATGTCCTGAGTGAGTTGACCAGGCCTCACGATCACTAATCTGTCTTTTTCCACCAGCAGAATGGTCGACTCAACTCCCACCCGACAAGGCCCGCCATCGAGCACCGGTACTAGGCCTTGAAAATCATCCTGCACGTGTTGAGCGGTGGTAGGACTGATATGGCCGAAACGGTTCGCCGACGGCGCCACTATAGGGCGTCCCAATTCTTCCAAGAGTCGCCGCGTCATCTCACTAGCCGGCACGCGCACCCCCACAGTTTGGCGCCCCCCAGTGATTCGGGAAGAAACCTTGGAGGTTTTGGGAAGCAAAAGTGTCAGAGGACCCGGCCAGAACCGAGAAACCAATCCTTTTAAAGAATCTGGCAGACTCTCGATGTAAGGTGTCAACATCGCCAAGTCTGAGACGTGAAGAATCACCGGATGGCCCTGAGGACGTCCTTTGGTTTCGTAAAGTAAAGTCAGCGCCGCCTCGTTCTGAGCGTCGGCGGCCAACCCGTAGACGGTCTCCGTGGGTACCGCCACGACCTGGCCGCTCTTGAGAAGATCGACGGCCGCTGCAAAATTCACCAACATGGAATTTGCCCCGTTCGAAACCTCCTGCAAAACTCTTTCCGATCAACTCTTGAACGCTTCCCTTTATTAAGCCGGAATTTCGGACATGGAGACGAAGGCGGCCTGTATGCACGCTCCTGAGAAAAATACATACTACGAAAACTTGGCCAACGACGTGCTCACTCGACTGGGCACCGTGCCCCACGAGGACCTCGTGAGACGTCTGTTGGCTTCCGTCTTGAGAATGTCGGGTGACGCTCGACGCGCGGACCTCAAGGTCGCCGCAGCGGCCTTAGAAGAGATGGAGCATTCCTTCGACGTGCTGGAACTCTTCAGTCGCCGTCGTAAAGTCAGCATCTTCGGATCCGCGAGATCGGCGGAGGACAGCCTCATTTATAAGCAGGCTCACGATTTCGCTTACGAGATCTCGCAACGGGACTTTATGGTCATCACTGGGGCCGGACCCGGAGTCATGGCGGCAGGCAACCAAGGCGCCGGCCGTGAGAACAGTTTCGGACTCGGCATTCGACTCCCCCACGAGTTCGGGTCGAACCAGTACATCGCTGGTGACATCAAAGACATCGACTTCAAGTACTTCTTCACGCGCAAACTCGCCTTCATTAAAGATTCGCATGCCGTAGTTCTTTGCCCCGGAGGCTACGGAACACACGATGAAGGGTTCGAGACCCTGACCTTGATCCAGACCGGCAAGGCACAACTCCTTCCGCTGGTTTGTCTTGCCCCCGAGGGCAATCCTTTTTGGCAGAACTGGGACCGTTACATTCGAGACACGTTGTTGGCACAGGACATGATTTCCGAGGCCGACTTGAGTCTCTACAAATTGACCAGCAGCATAGAGGAGGCGTGTGACGAGGTCTGCAACTTCTATCGCCGCTATCATTCTTCACGCTTTCGCGACGGTGACCTTATCATTCGTCTCTCCAGCGAGGTCAGCGATGAGGAACTCGACGACCTCAACACTCGCTTTGCCGATATCGTGCAACAGGGAAAGATCGTCCGCTCAGAGTCTCCCCAGGGAGAAGACTTTGACAGCTTGATGGGAACCTTACCCTCGCTCTCTTTTCGTTTTGTTTACGGTCGCTATGGACGTCTTCGACAGATGATCGACGTGATTAACGACTGCTGCTACAGCGACGGGCCTCAGTTCCCGCCGGAGCAAGGCGAGGGCGGTCGTCTGCACACCGAGATGGATGGTGGAAATCCTTCACCGGACGTCTGTTAAGGCAGCATCTGGTCCGGAACACCAGGGGAATCCCAACCCATTAGAAATCTTTCGGGATGCGACACTTTTTCACGACTTTTCTGTTCACCCTCGTTGTCCTGACCATTTCTCCCGGCTGGGCCGCGCCTTGGGGGACGGACTCCAGCCTGAAAAACTCAGCGCAAGTCTTTGCAGCCGACCCGAAGATCGACGAACTGTTAGCCAAGATGACTTGGAAGGAAAAGTGCGGGCAACTCAATCAGTACGCCGGCGCCCTGACCGGACCTCAACCGCTGAAACCGGAATTGCGCGAGAGGATCCGGAGTGGAGAAGTCGGCTCGGTCCTGTCCATTTCTGGGGTCGAGAGGTGTCGCGAACTGCAAGATGAGGCCGTAGCCAGTCGACTGGGGATCCCCTTGGTCTTCGCCTTCGATGTGATCCACGGCTACCGCACGGTTTTCCCAATTCCTTTGGCCGAAGCCGCAGCCTTCGACCCGGAGATGGCCCGACAGGCCGCCCACATCGCCGCCACGGAAGCCGCCTCGGCCGGGATCAACTGGACCTTCGCCCCTATGGTGGACATCGCCCGCGACCCGCGTTGGGGACGAGTGATCGAGGGCGCCGGCGAAGACCCTTATCTTGGGTCGGTGTTGGCCGCCGCGCGCGTCAACGGCTTTCAGGGAAGAGACCTTAAGGCGACGGACAGTCTCGCCGCGACCGTCAAACACCTCGCGGGATACGGTGCTGCCGAAGGCGGGCGAGATTACGATACCTCCGAACTTTCCGAACGCACTCTGCGAGAAGTCTATTTCCCCCCCTTTGAAGCTGCTATGAGAGCCGGTGTGGCCACTGTGATGCCGTCTTTCCAAGAAATGGCGGGCGTACCGTCTCACGCCAGCAGCTTTCTTTTGAAGGATGTGTTGCGCGAAGAATGGGGGTTCCCGGGCGTGGTGGTCTCCGATTATGGAGCTATCGAGGAGTTGATGAACCACCGTCTCTCAGATGACCGCACGGAAGTGGGCGAGTTAGCACTTGAGGCAGGTGTGGACATCGACATGATGAGCGACATCTTCCGCCAACTCCCTCAAACGGTAGACAACGAAAAGGCCGTGAATGCAGCCGTCCGAAGAGTCCTTGAATTCAAGAGCGCCCTAGGCCTCTTCGAAAATCCTTACCGCCACTTGGATGCCTCGCGAGAAATCCAAACCGTTTTGAAGCCGGAGTTCCGCGCGGCGGCCCGCAGAGCCGCCGCTCGAAGCGCCGTGCTCTTGGAGAATCGAGCCAAACTCCTTCCCCTGGCCCCACAGAAAGGCAAACGGATCGCCGTCATCGGTCCCTTGGCCGACGATGCCCGAGGGGCGCTTGGCGAATGGAACCTTATGGGCCAAGCCGATGAAACCGTTTCTGCGCTGGCCGGGCTAAAAGCGGGCTTTGAAGGCCAAGGAGCTGAGGTCAGCTTTCTGCAGGGCTGCCCCTCGTGGACCGAAGACACAAGCCAGATTCCCCAAGCGCTGGAACTGGCCAAAAGGAGCGACTTGGTGGTCCTCGTGCTGGGTGAGCCCTATGACGTCACCGGAGAATCTCGAAACCGCACCGATATTGGCCTACCGGGATCTCAACTAAAACTCGCCCTACAGCTTGCGGCCGCCAAAACACCCGTTGTCACGGTCCTCATGAACGGGCGCCCCTTGGCCATCCCAGAGCTTCGAAAAAATTCCCCCACTCTACTTACCATCTGGCATCCTGGAACCGAAGCGGGCAACGCTCTTTTCGACCTGCTCTGTGGAGCCGAGGTGCCGGGCGGAAAACTCCCCATGAGTTGGCCCGTCAATGTAGGGCAAATCCCTACCTACTATAATCACAAAGCCAGCGGCCGTCCTCCTGTACCTGGGGTCGACAAATACAAACTGGCCTACCACGATGCGCCCCTGGAGCCCCTCTATCCGTTCGGTTACGGCCTTTCTTACTCCACCTTCGAGATCGCGCCGGTCCGCCAAGAGAGTACCAATGGGGTGTGGCCACTGGTTCTCTCCACCACGGTCAAGAACATTGGCGACCTAAAGGCCGACGAAGTCGTACAGCTTTATGTCGCCGACGAGTTCCGAACCTTCACTCCTCCCGTTAAAGAACTCAAAGGCTTTCAGCGGGTCACCCTAGAGCCTGGTGCTTCTCAGGAAGTTCGGTTCACCCTGACTCGCGATGCCTTGAGCTTCGTCGGTCCCAAAATGAAGCGCCTCTTCGAACCCGGCTGGTTTCGCTTCGCCGTGGGACCCGACAGCCGTGTGGAGCCGCATCTACGGGTCCGCCTCTAGATCAGGCTCAATGTCACGCCACAACCTTTGGAGACTGCTGCTGGTCACCGTCCTGAGCCTGAGCATCGGCTACTATTCGGGGACGGGAGGCTTTCAGAGAATCGATCGCCTCATGATCGATCAGTTCTTCTGGATGCGGCATTCTTTAGGATTGGATCCCCCTGTCGACCCCCGCATTCTCTTGATACGTCTCGACAGGGAGACTTTTGAGGAAATCGGACAGCCGGTGAGTCGCTGGTGTGACGATTACGCCCGGGCAGCGGAATTCATGCTTATAAACGGCGCCGCCACTGTCGGACTAGACATTGTCTATGCCCCCTCATTGGGCAAGTTGAACAATCCGGAAGTGGACCATATATGGGCCGAAATCGGGCAACTGGCCGAACTGTGCCTCACTCAACCGGTGGTCTTGGTGGATGCCTATCGTAGCGCCGGCGAAGATCTCACCTCCATCAAGGAGCTTCACTTCGTCGCCGACGACCAAGATAACGTGGCCTACAACAACATGCTCACGGACTCCGACGGCAAAGTGCGCACCCTGGGTCTGTTCTTTCGAGAACAACCACCTTTCGCCAACCGCAATTTCGCGGGACGCCTCGCCGAATTGGGAGCCGACCATCTTATCCGCAGCGTCGACGGCCGGATTTCTGGCTTGGTGAGTGAAAGATCCGACCGCATGCGGATCAACTATCCTGGTCCACCCGACGTTACCTTCCCTTCGGTTTCCATGGCGGAGATTCTTCAGGCGAAATCGATCAACTTAAAGAACAAAATCTGCATCGTTGGTCCCGCTGAAGACGCCAACGACTTACACGTGACACCTTTCGGAGCAACCTTGGGTGTCGAAATCCATGCGGCCGCCCTCAACACCATTCTCACAGGGCACTATCTCGAACAAGCGCCCCTAGGTATCCATCTGGTCCTTTGTCTGCTGGGAGCCTATCTAGCCTTTTGGCTGGCCACCCGAGCGCCAGACGGTATCCTCTCGGTAACAGCAAGCATAGGCTTGGCATCCTACCTAGGGATCCTCTTGATGGGCTTTGCCCTTTTCGATGCGCTAATTCCGATCGCCGGCCCGCTGCTGGTCACCCTGTTGGTAGGGTCCGAGGCCTATATCCTCCGTTACCTCTCCCTTGTTCGCTCGCGGCGCTATGTGAAGGGACTTCTCGGCCGGTTCGTGTCGCCCGAGGTGATGAAAGAACTCCTGGCCAAGCCGGAAAACGTTCAACTTGGTGGTCGGCGGCAGAGAATCACGATTCTCTTTTGTGATATCAACAACTTCACGCCGCTGTGCGAAGAGAAATCTCCGGAGGAGGTGATCGCGATGCTCAATGTGTTTTTTGAGGAAATGCTAGAAATCATTTTCCGTCACGGCGGTACCGTCAAGCAGTTCGTCGGCGACGAAATCATGGTCTTGTACGGAGCGCCGGAGGCGGTTCCCGACCACGCCGCCCGGGCCGTGAGAACCGCTGTGGATATGATGGAAAGACTCAAGGTTTTACGCGCGGAAGGCCGAGCGGATGCTGGATTCTACGATGTCAAGATCGCCGTCCACACCGGTGAGGCCGTGGTGGGTAATGTCGGCAACGAGAAACGCTCTGAGTATGCGGCGGTCGGAGACACGGTCAATACCACGGCTCGCATCGAAGCCCTCACCAAAGAGGTGGGGGAACCCATCCTCGTTAGCGAAGTGACCATGAACGAGGGCCGTGATGCCCTGCCCGGAATAGAGTTCGTATCGAAGGGTACTAAGAGTTTTAAAGGGAAAACTGGACAACTGGAGGTTTTTGGAATCCGATGGCACGCATAAGACAGTTGTTAGTCGTCCTGCTCACTCTTTTCGGGGGGTGGCAACTCGCCGCCGCCAGCAACCCTTCTCGGGCCTGCATGGTTCTCCAGGTTCAGGGATCCACCAAGGCGCTCTTGGAAAACAAAGAGTGTCAACTCAAAACCCTGCAGGTTTTGCCGGCAAACACAACGGTGACGGTGGCTGAGGATTCCAAGCTTCGACTCACTTATTTTAAGAACGGCCGCAAGGAGATCGTCAGCGGCCCCTGTCGTGTCACTATCGGTACCTCACAGAGTGAAAAAATCGCGGGCCATGGCAAGGTGGCCGTCGACGCATCGTCCGGATCGAAAACTTTGGTTCCAGAATCCGAGAACCTCCGAAGAATGGGCGGGGCTCTCCATGCCATGGTGGACTTGGGTCCGCAGCAGATTCTCGACAAGATGCCGGGCGGTCCCGCTCCCCCCCCCGCTTCAGAGGACCCGACTGTTGTCGCCGCCGTCATAGGCCAAGGGTCGCCAGACTCCACGGCCCGCAATGTGGAGGTCTCGTCCGTACCTCAACATCAACGGCCTCCTCAACCCGAGAGGAACAGAACCCGCTCCGCTCCCAAGGCTACCCTCCTTATGCTGGCGCCGTCTATGGTTGGACTGAAGCAAAACGATGTCGTGCGGTGGGTAGGTCCGACGGGCGCCTATTCTCTAAAGATCCTCAGGGAGGATGCAAGTACCGTTTTGGAAGCCGACGGCATCCAAACCCAGCGCTGGATCCTTCCTGAAACATTGAAGCCGGGACAGACCTACACCCTTTCACTGAACGGTGAGGGGTTCGCCAACCAACTGAATCGTTCGTTCTATATCTGGACCGATTCGGAATTAGCAGCGATCGCCCAGCAGTTCTCCCAACTTGGAAACGCAACATTGGAACCGACTTGGGACGAACTCGTCTCCCAGATCGCCTTTTTGGAAGCTCGGGGACTCCTCAATGAAGCGCTTCCGATCGCCCGCGAAGCCGCCGAGAAGTATCCCGACGATGCAGGCCTCGCTCTCGCGCTCGGCCGTATCCAGTATCAATTGGGATTAGAGGCCGAAGCCGAACACTCGCTTGAACGAGCGGTCTTGCTCGAGTCCAGACAGCCTTAGGTTGACAGAGCACGACCAATGAAATACCCCTATTTTTTTCAACCTCTCCTACTGCTTCTTTGCCTGGTAACCTTTGTCGCTCTCCCCTCGACCGCCAAGGAACTCACCCCCTACAGGCACGGCTATGAACAGGGCCGCGACGCGGGGGGACGCGAGGGCAGAGAGCGTGCGGTCTGCGACGCCGAACCGAACGGGGAGGCTGACGGATACGCCATCGGTCTGACGGACGGACGACAAATTCTCCTCGACGAGACCTGGGCGCGAGGTCTCGCCCAGGGCCAAGCCGATGGTTTGTCCGAGGGTCGCAGCCTGGGCCGCCAAGAGGGACTTGAACTCGGACAGCGCGACGGACAACTCGATGGCGAACGAGAAGGCTTCTCCTCAGCCGATAAAGCAGCCCAACTAGCGGTCGGTCCTCGCGCTCAAAGCGATGGAGCCCAGCGGGCCTCGAGCGCTAGTCCAGAGACCGAAGGCCAACGAAGCGGCGAAACGGCGGGTCTAGAACGAGCCAAACGTGAAGCCAACGTGCAGGACTATTCCAAGGCCAGGAAAGATTATCACGACAAGCAGTTCGCGGAACCCGTTGAGGAAACAGTCGATGTCCGCCAAGCCCCTCTGGCACTGGCACCCTCGTCGTGGCAACTGGCCAATCTAGCACCACAAGCCTCCGCGACTCTCTTTGGACGTCATTCCCATTCCTGCCCAAGCCCTGATTGGCGCTATCTTCGGTACGGTTCTGACAACGAGGAGTTTCAACGCGGATTTCGAGAAGGGTATGCAGAAGGTTTTCGGGACAGGTATACCAGTCAGTACGACTGGAAATATCAACTCGCTTACGACTCCGCTTACCGGATCGGTATCAGTCGGGCGACCGTCGGAAATCTGCAGGCGACCGCTGACGAGGCCTATCAAGAAGGGTTCCATCAAGGTCGACAAACAGGGCACGATGGAGCCCAAACCCTGGCCCACAAGGAAGCCTATGGGAAAACTTTCGAGTCAGTGTTCGCGAAATCGTACGCGGACAGCTATCCAAGACTTGAAGCCCAGCACTACAAAGTTCTAGAAGAGAAGGCGTTTCAAGCCATCTATGGCCCCCCCTATCAAGCAGCCTTCGCCGTCGCCGAGCGCCGAAGTTTCGAGCAAAACTATCCGGCTCAAGCCAAACTGGCTTACGCACAAGGCTGGAAGGCCGAGGCTAAGGATTTTAAACAGCGTCCCGTCCGACTGATCGCCGCCTGGGTCATTCCCACCGATGTGCCGGGAGTGCGACTGCTCTCACTCAAGATGCGAAACTTTTCGGATTCGCCGGTCGCGGGAGACCGAGTCCGCGTCTCTTTAGGGGCGCAAACCAGTCGCCTCTACCACGCTGTCCCAGCACAAACGGAAATGGTTGTCACCGGCCTCCTCAGGATCCATCAAGAATTGCCCGAAAAACCCGAACTTTTCGCGGTGATCGAATCCGACGGCCAAAAGCTTCCTCTCGGCACGGTGCAGGTCACCGCCTCGAAGCCTTAGAGGTCCCTCAAGGAAGTCTTAGACTTCGGTGTCCTGACACTCTGGGCACGATCCGTAGAGCGTTATGGCGTGGGAAGTCACTTCAAAACCTGGAGGCGTCATCTGCTTGAGATCGCCGGGGCATTCGTGAATGTCGAAGACCTTGGAGCAGTCATTGCATTGAAAGTGATGATGATGGCCGAGGTCAGCCAACTCGTAGCGCGGCGAGGACCCTGGGATCTCGACCATTCGCAACAGTCCGTTCTCCATAAGGTTTTTCAGGTTTCGGTATACCGTCGCGATTCCGATTCCGGGGATGTCCTCGGCAGCGAGGTCCTTCACCTCTTCAGGACTCAGAGGACGCGCATTCGCCTCAAAAACCGTTCGGATGGCGTCTCTTTGCTTGGTCTTTCGCACCTTCATTCGATTGGCCGGTCGGGCTCAAACACCCTGCCCCGGAGGAGACTTTATCCTCGATATGGGTTGACAGACAGCTGATAATCGATTATCAATTTAAGTCATGAGCGCTACCGCCGCTATAGGCCGTCGAAAAGGGTTAGTAGACACATTCGGGGTCTTCCTGTCACAACTCTGTTTGGCTCATTGCTTTTTGTTACCGGCCATACTGGCTCTGCTTCCCAGTCTCGACCTTCACCAGATCCCCGGTGGAGAAATTCTTCACATTACCATTCTGATGCTTGCCACACCCACCGCCATCTACGCATTTCTCACCGGAAAGCGATTCCATGGTCACAACGCCCCCTTGGTTGTGGGCACGGTGGGGCTTCTGGCGCTTTGGTTGGGAACCGCGCTCGACCTAAATCACACCCACGCGGTGGCTCACGGAGTCGGAGGGTTCGGTAGCTTTCTGCTGATTTGTGGACACCTCATCAACCGACGAGCCTCCAAAGCTTTGGAATCTGGGTGTGGCTGCGGCGCAACTCACTGTTGATATTCCCTGTGCGCGCCGACTTGCTTCATTTCGAGGTCAAAGAGTAGTTCGCCTGGGTTCGCTGGATTCGACGCCTCCCCTAGCCGGTCAAAAACTCACTCACCCCTTGCCAGGCGAAAAAACCTAAGGTTGCCACTAGGCCGACATTGATCCACCAGGGGTTGGCCATTGGTTTCCCCCGCAACTTCCAACCGTTGAGGTAAAGCAAGGTCGCTGCCAGAAATGGCATAAACAGACTTCCCAAGACCGCGTAAATCATGGCGATCTGGGACAGACTCAACTGCTGAATCAAGAGCGGCCCCAGACCCAGGAAAAGAAGAAAGAGCCGGTAGGAAGGCCGACGATCTAATGGGATTTGGGAGTCTTCCCGGCCCCTCATCAGTCGCCAGAAGTCCGCGAAAAGGTACGGCACTCCTTGCCAAACGCCGAGCAGACTGCTAGAGACCGCAGCCCAAAAACCCAGAAGAAAGAGCCATCCCAAAGCCGGGGAGACCTGTCGCGTCAACAGTTCCGAGACAGCTATCGCCACACCCTTTCCTTCGGTGCTGCCCAGATTCGCGCCGATGACCACCATGGACAATCCGAACGCCGCCGTCATAGCGTAGCCCACACCGAGATCGAGCCAACACGCTTTGAGTCCCTCCGGACCTTGGCGCTTCTCCTCGGCGATCCAGTATCCGTAAGACAAAACAGTCACGGTTCCTCCAACTCCTCCCATCACGCCCAGGGTCCAACCGAGACCTCCTGTTGGTATGGTCGGGAGTAGAAGCCCTTTCCATAAAGCAGGGTCAGAAAAGGTACCAATCTTCAGGGCGCTGCCTACCACTGTGACGAACATCAGACCGATGAACCCGGACATCACCTTTTCAAACAGGGCGAAACGACCGATCCAGACCAGGCAGATCCCGGCCAAACTATGGGCGACCCCCCACCACAGAACCGACGACTCAGACGTTCCCGCGAGAGCCGCCGCCGCTACTCCGCAAGCCTTGACGATAGCTCCCCCCACCGCGGGCGTCCAAAGCAAAAGGTAGATCATGAAGACCCAACCCACCCAGGGACCGATCTCCCGTTTCCATCCCTCTAACAGCGTGGTTTCCGTGGCCAGTTGCCAGCGTGCTAAGCCCTCATTGAGCAGCCACTTGAGCATAGAGCCGACCCATACGGCCCATAAAACGGTAAGACCTACATTGACGCCCGCCAAGCTCGCCTGTACCAAATCTCCAGCGCCAACTCCGGTCGCGGCCACCAAGATTCCCGGACCCAAACGACGCATCAGGCTAGGAGCCTCCCTATGCTTGTCCATGCTCTCTCTTCCTAAGCCCGTCAAGGAATTTTACACAACGGCAACATTTTCGGAGGCCAAAACCTACTTCACACCACCTTCATGAGCCATCATGTTAGGGTGGTGACGTGCAGACCTTATATATCCAGGCAGCGAAGATCCGGGCTGACGTTGAGCGAAATCGTCATGTCCCTAGGCATCCTCGCGCTTGCCGCACTCGTGATTGTGGGAGTATTCTTGGCTCTCATAAAGTCTTCCGCTAAAAATCGAGAACAAGTTATGGCAGAGTTGCTCTCTCAGTCCGTCCTTGATCGGGCGGCCTCTGAGGGACCGTCCGGATGGGGAGTTAAGCGACAGATCGGAGAGCGCCTTGAAGCAGAGTTGGAAAACGACGGTTCGCGCTTCTTCTATCAAGTGGACCCCGTCCGTATAGAAGCCGCGACAGCAGATCCGGCGGGTCAATCGTGGGAGGTTACCGTGACGGTCGGTTGGTGGACCACCGGCTCTCGGGGCCTCGAACAGTCCAGAGTGGGTTTCGGCAATCAATATGTTAAGGCCGTTCGCTCAGTTTACCACCGGAGCGACCGATCAACGTGAGAAAGACACGACACGGCGGGACGTTAGTGGAACTTTTGGTGGCCATGTCCGTGTTTGGACTGATGCTGACAGCCGTCTTTCTTCTGTTTGGAGTGGGCAGCCGCGGTTTCCACCTCGTGGAAAGGCGACAGATAGCTCAAAATCAGCTGGCAGCCATCCGCGCCGCCGTTCAGCAAGACCTGCAGACGACCCATTTTTACGGAATCCACGTCGATGACACCACGACGATAAAGGTCCACGGAAAGAAGCAGCCTCGCAACGTCGTGTCGGCTGTCTCGCTCTCCGACTGGGAGCGAGACAAGAATTTTAGTGACGCTGGGGTTCCCCTCTGGAATCAGTGGGTGGTATACCGTGTGACCTACGAGGAGAAGGGTCAGTTGGTCCGCCACGTTGTCAATCCCAAGCCGGGTTCCGGGCGGGGCCGGACCCTACTCAGAGCCTGCGACGGCTTTTGGGATTTCCGAAAAACCGTCGCCGTCAACGGCCGTTCGTGGTCGGCCGACGTGGCCCGAACCCAGGTCCTAGCCCGAAACGTACGGTCCTTTGCAGCCGAACTCGTTGCTGAGCGGAGGGCCGTGGGCCTGCGCGTCACGATCGAAAAGCAGAGCGATGTGAGAAATACCAAGCCTGACGTCATCACAGCCCAATTCTTTGTTGACCCGCACAACACTGTGCCGTCGGATTAGGGGCCAAGTGAATTTCTGGTATAATGCTCCTATGAGTCTTCACAAGCTTAGGTTCCAGCGCCGTTCGGGGTTTGCCCTCATCACCGTCCTGGTCCTCGTTACCATCTTAACGATCCTCCTCGGAGCCTTGATCGGAACAAATCGGACGGCTTTTCAGCTTTTGAAAGTTACCCAGGCCCAGGAACGGATGGACCGCTCGATCGCCTCAGTGTACGCTCACTGTCGCGAGCGTCTAGAAGCCGACTACCGGTGGGGCCAAGGTCCCTGGAAGAAAGACGTTACTCAGTGGGGCGGCATCAAGGTTGTCCAAACTCCTGGCGACGACGATCTGAAAGTTCTGACCGGCATCGACTCAGTGAACAATTGTCGCTTCAGAGTTCGCTTCATCAACAACCTCAAATCCGATGGTGAGGTCGCCATCCTCAAAGATATGCAAGAAGGCAAACGTCGCCACGAGGTTCCCTCAGGTTTTTGTCGGTTCGACATTCGAGTGGAGGCGAACGGGCAGATCAGCGGCGCGGAGATTACAGCGCGGAACCCCGGTCTCATCGGGGCCTCTCTTCTGGCCAATGGAGAGCTATCGATCGACTGCAAAGACTTTGACATGCTGACCAAAGATCCAGTCAAGAATCAAGCGAGATCGCGTAGAGACACTCACCTCACCGGCGCTCGAAATTTTCTCGAGGGAGACAATACGCCTGGCTCGTCGGTAGCCGATAGTTCCAGCGACAATCCCATCGTTTGGTCCGGTAACTCCACCGATTTCCGACTCAACAAGAGCGAGAGCTATCAAGCCAGAGAACCTTTCAAAAACGCCCACCGCTCCCTGAACTTTCAAGACGAACGGTTCATCGATGATGCCCGCACAGAGTTCGATATTCCGGACGTGAAACTCGATGAACTGACGGACGTCAAAATGGCCAACGGGGATGGTAAAGGCGCTAAGCACAAGATCCCTTCTGGACAGTATCGTTTCGAACAGTACTCCATGAATGGCGGCCTGGTAAGAGCCCTGACCAGACGAAAAACCACCTCCAACTCCGATCTCCAGCACCCCGACGGCCCGGTGGACGAATACTGGTGGGCTTTTGAACCCGGCGAGACTACGACCGTGGCACCAACTGACAGCGCGGTCGCCGCGAACTTTCATGCCACCTCGTCTCAAGGAACTTTTTACGGCCTTGAGGACTACGCCACTATCAACCCGACCGGTGGCGGCGGAGCCCGGGCCGATCTCAAGAACCGAAGGATGGTTTTGGATGAGGAGTATAACTTTCAGGTCGATGGGGACTTCAGTCTCATCGGCCACTCCCCCGTCAACGGCGACGACGACCTTCGCCAGGTCATTCCCGCTTTATACTTCGGCGATCCCAAGAAGCTGGAACAGACCGCGGACTTTACCGTCGGAGGAGCGGTCAACACGGTGACCAGAAGCTCTGAGAAAGGATCCCTGGAAGCCAAGAACGGTCGGATACACATTCAGGGCGACATCAGTGGAAGCGCGACCATCGCGGCCACAGGCGACGTCTCCATTCAGCCCAGTCGCTTCTTCGACGATGAAGGCAATTCGGACGTGAACTTCTCCGTCTTTAGCGAAGGAAATGTCTCTCTGTTACCGCCCCCGATTCTCGAAACCTACGACGATCGCATTATCGAGGACGACGTCGTCAAGGTGGTCGACCAAAACGGAGATAGGAAGCACGAAGGTGTGGGAGATATCAATATCTCTGAGAACCATCTCAAGTTCACCGGCCTAATCTACGCCAGGGGTGAGGTCTTGCTGGACCTTCAAGACACGGTCAGTAAACAGGGTAGTCGTCGCAGTCTGACCGTGGAGGGTGCCGTGGTCTCTCGCGGCGGCAATCTCACGGTCAAAAACGCGGACAAGCTTAAGATCATTTACAATCCGCAGTTCGTTGACCGATTCGCGCCCTCGCTTTCAAACACCAGCCAACGCAGAATCGAAGTCACCGGCTGGAAAAAGACCAAACCGGCGAACTTCGATTAGGGTACAGTGAGACTCTAGGAGACTGGGTTCTTAGCTGTTCAGGTAGGCGTATCCGCCAACGGCGGCACCCAAGCCGAGGGAGATGAGAGCGCCGTTCACTCCGAGCACCGATGTTCCGACGATGGTTCCCAGGGCCACACCAGTTCCGACCGTGCCGATGGCGCGACCTAGATTTTCGTTGCCGCCGGTCTTTCTAGCGATGTTTGCTCCGATGTTTCCAGCGAAATCTCCAGCTTTATTGAGGAGGAACCCTCCGGCTACCGCGCCGACCGCTCCGCCACCAAGCGCGGCCAAACCGGTCGTCGTCGCTGTGTTGAGAAGTGTGCTCCAGGCCAACGGGTTCGTCCCGGATATCGCTCCATAGGCGGCCGAGACAGCGTTGGCTCCAAGGGCGATGGCGCCCCCGGTCACCACACCGGCGAGTCCGCCGTTCCAGGCTCCCATGACGGTGTTGGCGATATTTCCGCCCTTGTTGGCTCCGCTGGAGAAAGCATCCAAAGCTGTCGGCTTGGTCGCGCCGGCCTCGTCAGTCTTCTCCTTGACGGCAGCCTCAGCGGTCACCGTCGCGTTCGGGGCCAAGTTGCGGGGGGCCGCCAACGGGGTTGATTTCACAATATTCATATGAGGTATCCTCCAAAATTCTAATACCGCCATTTTACAGAATCAGAAGATGCCAAATGTGAACAGGAAAAGGACTTTACGTTAATGGCTTTGATCGGAAAAGGTATCGCCGCCTGCCCAGTCGCCTCTCTCGAATCCCTTCTTAAACCAGTAGACTCGCTGCTCGGAGGAGCCGTGGGTGAACGCGTCAGGAACCACATATCCCTGGGACTGTCGCTGCAATGTGTCGTCACCTATGGAACTCGCCGCCCTCAACGCTTCGTCGATATCTCCAGGTTCGAGGATCTGAAAACGCTTTTGCGCGTGATGGGCCCATACTCCAGCGTAATAGTCGGCCTGCAGTTCCACCCGCACTTGCAGAGCATTGGCCTCAACTTTTGAGCGACCTTTCTTGGCCTTTTGAACTTTGCTGAGAACCCCGGTCAGATTCTGCACGTGATGCCCAACCTCGTGCCCGATAACGTAGGCTTGAGCGAAGTCTCCCGGAGCGCCAAGGTCTTGGGCCAACTGATCAAAGAACTGCAGATCGAGATAGAGATTCTGGTCTGGAGGGCAGTAGAATGGCCCGGTGGCGGCGCTGGCCAGACCGCAAGCGCTTTCCACTCTTCCATCAAAGAGAATGAGTTGAGGGTTAACATAGGTGTCGCCTTCTTGGCTGAACATTTCTGACCAAACCTCTTCGGTGTCGGCGAGCACCACAGAGACGAACTGTTTGGTCTCAGGGTCGGCGGTACTCTGCCCGGAGGTAGAGGAAGAAACCCTGGAGCCTCCCCCGCCGGTAACCGTTGAAAGAATCTCCATGGGAGAAAACCCCATGAAAAACATGAGACCGGCGATCGCTAAGGTGCCGAAGCCGCCCCCAGC